>NZ_QUDY01000010.1:0-37494 GCF_003477745.1 Clostridium sp. AF35-15
CGTTGGCAGAGATAAGCAGATATATGAGGCTGCTGGGGAGGTGGAAGGAATGATGGAGATAAAGATAACACCAAGAAAACCAGATGAAGTTGGTGGCTATCTTATGATGCCGCTAGTGGCAAACGTGCCAAATGGGCGCAAAGGCTGGAAGATAGTTAAGTGCCCGGAATGCGGGGCGGCGTGCTGGTATAGATCGGGACAGGAGCAGGTAAGGGCGATAGCAGTATGTACAATGTGCGCTCTAAAACATGGACTGGGGAGGTAATGAAATGGTATTGATGTCAAATAACGATGGAACGTGGAGTGCTCATGATGAGACTTATGATATCATTATCCGCTGCGGCACAAAAGAGGAAAATGAGCGGGTTATGGAGCTTCTGAAAAACGAGCCAATTTCCAAAAAAGACGTTTTGGAAATCATCAAAGAAACCGGAGGATGCGATGCATCGGATGATTTCTCGAAAGGCTGGGATATGGCCTGTGATGCCATTGCGAAGAAAGTCTCGGAAAGGTTATAGAGAGATGTTATGAGATGTCCATATTGTAATTATATTCCAGAATGTGACGAGCAGACCTGTGATGGATGCGAAGTTTATGAGGACTTTTTGGATGATGCAGATGACTTTTATTAAAATTTGGAGGTAATTGGAAGATGAAAGTAAAAAGAATGATTAAGTCTGACGTTGATACTTTTAAGGTTGGAGATATTATCAAGGTCAAACTCACGGACGGTGTGAAGGTGCAGGCTATGGCTATGCAGCAGGAAGAGGACGGCGTGATTTTCTGCCTGGTTGATTGCCTGCCTGGTGAGTACCCGATGAACAGCACCCGTACCAATGAAGGAGGTTACGAAGAGAGTGACCTGCGTAAGAAGCTGAATGGTGAGATTCTGAATCTCTTCCCGGCAGAACTCAAGGCTATGATGGCTCCGTTCGACAACGGTGACCTGCTCCGTCTGCCGACTGAGAAAGAGATTTTTGGAGAGAACTACTACGGTGAGTACGAAAGCCCGTATGTGAAACAGTGGAAGCCCATGAAGAAGTGCAGAAACCGTATGACGTTCGATGGCACTAAGGATGAGAACTTGCAGTGGTACTGGCTGATGAACAAGGTCAGAGAATCCGCTGCTTACTTCTCCTATGTCAACAACCGCGGTAATGCGAACACCTCCGGTGCTGCTGCCTCTCTTGGCGTTCGCCCCGCTTTCAAATTAAGAAACAGTGTGGAGGGCGATGAATCATGAACGAAAAATGCAACAGAGCGTGCTGGAACTGCTGGTATGACGAATTTTGCGACTGGCGTCCGGCGGGGGATGAAGATGCGTGCGAGGAGTACATAGCAGATGAAGAGGGTTAAGTGGTTAGATAAAGAGTGTAATAGCTGTGGTGCGCGCCTGAATAGCTGGGATGCCAGAATATCCAAGACACTGGCGTACAAATACCCATGTTGCGAAAAGTGCATCGCAAAAGAATATGACAAGACGCCGGGGGAGCTGCGGGAGCAAATGGAAAACTTTTTCGGGATGCGTCCTTGCCAAGGGATTTAAAGAAGGTGGAAAAGTGGCGGAGTACAATTTTTTGACACAAGCCCTTCTGGCAGCAGGATACACCGTGGACAATTTCCCGACAGACAAGGTTAGGCTGCCCGGTGGATGTTATGGTAAAAGCCCACTGGAGAACATTTATGGAGGTTTTGAATACGTCTGTAGATATAGCGATAATTTTGTCTACAAAACAGGTTGCGGCTTGTATGTAAAGGGCAGAAATGTGATTGGAAACATGTCAACGGCTGGAATTGACTGGTGCCATGAAAACGATAACCCTGTTATAAGATGTCCGTATGACAAGCCAGATTGTCCACAAAACGATCCGAAGTTGTATGGAATGCAAGGCGGCGGACTGTGTATACAGTGCTGGTGCGTATGCCATCGAACAAAGGATGATTATAATTACGACTCCAGTGTTGAGAAAAAGAACGACGAGCGTCTGGAAGAAGAAAAAAGAAAATATAAGGAACTGGTCGAAAAACGTCATGGGCGGGTGTGCAGAAATCATGCATATTATAACGAACGCGCAAGAGAATGGCATATCAACTATAGACCTGAACGGTGCACGCACTGGTGCGAAAGAAACTATGGCTTTTGTCCGATACTTGGCAAAGAACTGGACAAGAAAAAAGGCAATGTATATTACGACCTGAAAAAAAGTGGCAGGCGACGCGAAGGAGAGCAGTTATCCTTGTTTGACGGTGAAGAGTGGACGACCATCACAAAAGGATTGAAGGTATTTGATAAGCCTGTCAGCCTGGATATTTGCCGGGCGTACGTAAAAGTGCAACGGGATGAGATCTTGGAGAAGTGGGAAATGAATAACGCCTTCTATCGCCTGATAGATAAGAGCCTAAAAGCAGAAGTCCTCAATGTTCGGGCAGCCAGGACGGAAGCACGGGATTTGATGCAGGATTTACAGGATATCCAGAATGGAATCACTGTATATCACGAATCAGATTTGCAAAAGTCCGAGCAAACGAGGAAGAAAGAACGGCGGAAGCAGGCACAAGCAAAAAGAATTGAGAAGCTGGAAAGGAAACTGATCGCCTTTGGCTATGAGAATTTACAGACTGTAGACCAAATGCAAGCTGACAAATGGCTGGAGCCGGAACGTCTGGAAGAGCTGGAAGAAATCAGACAGAAGCGGGCGGTAGAAGAGAAAAATCAACCTGTTCAAATGAGTATGGCGGATTTTATGAAGTGAGGAGACGGAACAACGATGATTAACGGAGAATTGATAGTAGATAACTTTGCTGGGGGCGGCGGGGCAAGCACCGGCATCGAAGAAGCGACAGGGTACTGTGTAGATATCGCGATCAACCATGATCCAGAGGCGATCAAGATGCATAAGGCAAACCACCCGTACACGAAGCATTACTGTGAGGATGTGTGGCAGGTAGATCTGGTCAAAGTATGTGGCGGGCATCCGGTGGCGCTGGCGTGGTTTTCTCCAGATTGTAAGCATTTCAGCAAAGCAAAGGGCGGGAAGCCAAAGGACAAGTTTATTCGCGGTCTGGCGTGGGTTGCCTGCCGCTGGGCAGGACTGGTACGTCCGCGCGTGATAATGTTGGAGAATGTCGAAGAGTTTAAGACGTGGGGACCGCTGGGGCGTCGGAAGCATCCGATCAAGGCAAAGCAGGGGCTAACATTTAGAAAATTTGTTCAGCAGCTTACTGATTTAGGCTATGAGGTGCAGTTTCGAGAATTGGTGGCGGCAGATTATGGAGCTCCTACCATGCGGAAACGGTTCTTCCTGATTGCGCGATGCGATGGCAAGCCGATCGTATGGGCGCGACGTACCCACGGACCGGCAGACAGCCCGGAGGTAAAAGCTGGCTTGCTGAAACCTTATGTGGGGGCGTATACACAGTTGGATTTTTCACTCCCGTGTCCGAGTATTTTTGATAGCGCCGAAGAAATTAAAGAGAAATATGGAATCCGGGCGGTGCGTCCGCTGGCAAAGAAGACAATGGATCGTATCGCTCGCGGAATCAAGAAATTCATTCTGGATAACCCGGAACCGTTCTTGATCCAGTGCAATCATGGCGGCGAACGTAAACCGGGGGATATCCGGCAGCCAATGCCGACAATTACGGGAAAGCATGGTTTTGGAGTCGTTGAGCCAAAACTTGCCCCGATTATTGACAAAGCATATGGCGGGAACTATTCCGGCGCGGGGAGTAGAGTAAACGATCCAATAGATACTATTACGACGGTCGATCACAATCGACTTGTGGAGGCAACGCTGGCGCCGTGTATTATGTGCAACAATGAAAATAATATTGGAAAAGATATAAGAAGTCCGCTCCCGACAATAACAACCGGAAATCGAAATTTTGTGGCTGCACCGGTATTGATTCAGTATCATTCTGAAACCAACCAAAACGAAACGCGCGGCCAAGGCATACAAGATCTGCTTATGACTGTGGACGGTTCGAATAGATATGGTCTTGTTACATCGTTTATCAGCAAATTCTATAAGAGCGGCACCGGGCAGGATATAAGGGAGCCATTACATACAGTGACGACCTCTCCGGGGCATTTTGGAGAGGCGCGGGCGTTTTTGACGAAGTATTACGGTGCCGGTACCGGACAGAACATAAAAGCGCCGCTTGATACTATCACAGCACAGGACCGCTTCGGACTGGTAACCATATATGGCACTGAGTACCAGATTGTGGATATTGGACTGCGGATGTTGAAACCGAAAGAGCTGTACGGCTGCCAGGGATTCCCGGATGACTACATCATCGACCGGGATTGCGACGGGAAGGCTTATCCGAGAGCGGAGCAGGTGCGGCGTTGTGGAAACGCTGTGTGTCCGCCGATACCTACGGCGCTGGTGCGGGCGAATCTGAAAGAGTTATGCATAGCGAAGCGGCTGCCGAATTGCCGGGCGGATCGTCTGGGCGAGGATGCGGGCGGGCAGCTGAGGTTCGCGTAGGTCTGGAGAAAGCAGTTTCTGTTTGAAGCAGACGCTTTCTTTTTGTATTATTTTGATGTATGATAAAAGAAAAATATGTATGATGGGAGGGGTATAATGGCAAATATTATTGCAATCGTATGGGACTTTGATAAAACATTGGTAGATGGATATATGCAAGATCCCATTTTCGAACATTATGGTGTGAATGCACATGATTTTTGGAAAGAAGTAAATGAATTACCTGAGAAATATATGACCGAGCAAGGGGTTTTAGTAAACCCAGATACTATTTATTTGAATCAATTTATTCGATATGCAAAAGAGGGCAAATTCAAAGGTCTTACAAATGAAAAATTAAAGGAATTTGGATCAAAATTAAAATTTTATGCAGGAGTTCCGGAAATTTTTCAAGCAACAAAAGATTTAATAGAAAAGGATCCTATTTATCAGGAATATGGAATAAAAGTCGAACATTATATAGTAAGTACGGGGATGTCACAGGTTATAAAGGGCTCTTCGGTAATGCCGTATGTAGAACACATATGGGGGTGTGAGCTAATTGAGGGAGAAGATAATCAAGGAGCTCCTTGTATTTCTGAAATAGGCTTTACAATAGATAATACGAGCAAGACCAGGGCGTTGTTTGAAATTAATAAAGGAGTAAATAGTAAAGATGGGCGAGAAGGTGTTAAGGTAAATACTAAAATTCCAGAAGAATTACGACGAGTTCATTTTATAAATATGGTTTATATTGCGGATGGACCAAGTGATATTCCAGCATTTTCAGTAGTAAATAAAAACAATGGTGCAACATTTGCAATTTATCCAAAAGGAGATAAAAAGGCAATGAAGCAGGTTGAACAAATGCGTGTAGAGGGCAGAATTAATATGTATGCTGAGGCGGATTATACGGAAGGAACAACGGCATATATGTGGATTTGCAATAAAATAACAGAATTTGCAGAAAGGATTAGAGAAGAAGAAAAGGAAAAGATTGCAAAGTATACATCAGCAGGAGAACCAAAACATTTAATTTAGTAGTAAAGGGCATTATGTTCGATAAAACCAAGATACTTTTTTGAAAAAGTGACTTTTTGAAAAGGTTAGCAGATGCTATAATAAAGCGGTAAGGAGATTTACATAATAAAAAACCAAGCACCCAAAGATGCTTGGCTCTTATTGGAAACGTTTCCGCCGTCCAACTGGTTTATAATCCTATTTAGCGATTTGATTATAACACGGTGGAGGCTCTTTCGCAAGGGGAAATAGCGAAAGGAGGGCGATATTCATGTGGATTTTTAGAGCATGGATGACAACCAAAGATGGTCAGCGAATTTACGCTAAAGACCGTGGTAAGAGAGCTTTTCGGTTTTGGGTTGGTCCGGGACCGGAGCCTGTTAAGAAAAATTAGCTGATTTGTGGAGGACTTTTGCCAGTTGGAGTACCTCTGGTTTCAAGAAAGGAGCCGGAGATATGGCTAAAACAAAAAGCAGTGTTAGAGGTGCGCAGAATAAAAAAATTGTGGTGGTAAAACCGTATGTAAGAAAAGATGGTACTAAGGTAGATGGCCATCGCAGATCTACGCCGAATTAATGTGGGCTCTACACTAATAGTTGTGGGGAGATTCTAAGGAATCCCCCACAGTTACTAATGTAGGGTCTTTAATTAACCAGGTATCTTCTAGTTGGGTGGTAGCTTTTGCTTTTTGTGAAAAATTCAAGGAGAATTTGGAAATGTACAATGATTTGTGGAAGAAAATAATTATTGCTTTGACGGCATTTATAGGAATACAAATTGTTTTAGTAATAATTCCGGGCTTTGTGATTTTACTAACGACCCCTAACATTATAAATGTGAATACGGAAAGCCAATGGATCAGTTTTTGGGGAAATTACTTTGGCGGGCTTATTGGTGCAATCACATCGTTAGGTGTAGTAAGATTGACAGTATATTTTGAAAATAAAAAAGAAGATAAAAAGAATAAGAAAAAGTTTTGCGAGGAAGTGATAAGCGGTATTATCGAATTAGATATATTATCTGAAGAAGTTTATGTATGCGATGAAGATTTGGCTAAGTGTTTGAAAGATGAGGCTCAAAAGGATATTCTATATGGGAAACAAGTAAAAATATTGAATATGTTTTTAAAAACAAAAACACTATTAAAAGTGAAAATTTATTCCGATAAATATAGACTTAAATATATGGAACCATTAACTTTGCATCTGGAAAAATTGGAGGATATAGTCCAAAAGTTGACAATAAAGGAGTATTGTGCAGATAATATAGATGATTTTTTTAAAGGCAACGTTAAAAATGTATACCAAGAATTAGTAACGGAATGCGAGAATACCGAAGAAATGTTAATACGTTTTTTCAAGGATAATGTGGAATAATAAGGGGGAGAATTAACGTAGTAGCTCTTTTGTGAAGTAGATTAATGGAAGGGAGAAAATGCGCTTTCGATATGATATGCTCTTCGAAAAAAGGAGGTAAAAAGAAATGCGAAAGAGAATGAGAAGGGAGTGGTTGGATGTCTACAGAAAAAGATGCGAGGAGCGGAAGAAAGAACTGGAAGAACTCATAAGAATAGCAAACATGATTGATAAAGAGCATTGGATTCAAAACGGAGTGCTTGATAATTTGAATCATCGCTTGCGGGTTGAAATGGCGAGAATTGGGAAACTCTCTGGATAAAGAAGAATAAAATTTGTATACATTGCTTAAAGAGTCGTTGCCGGGAGATTGGCAGCGGCTCTTTTTTGCTTCAAAAATTCAAATGTGCAGAGAACCCTTATTATTCCAACATGATAAAATGATGGCAGAATGCCAGAAATAAGGGAAGTGATAGACATGAATCTGAATGCAGCGATGCGGAAGCTCCAGAGGGCTATTCTCGTTCGAACCGGTTTAGTAGTGAAAATTGGGACGAGCCAGTTTCATAGCAAGGACCAGAACCGTATGATCACGATGTATTCACTGACAACGCCAGTGCTGCAGGAGAACCGGAGGGGAGAGTGGAGGATGAAGGACTATGAGATTATCCGGACGGCATCGCAGATTGAGATTGTCATGACGCTTCGGGAAATTTGGACACAGTTAGAGGGCTGGGCTTGAGCTGGAGAAGGGACTGTACGATGGAAGAGGGTGGATAGATGAAGCTGACGCCGAAGCAGAAAGCTTTTGCGGATAATTACATAGAGAATGGGGGGAATGCTTCTGCAGCGGCGCGGGACGCAGGATACAGGGAACGGGCGGCGGGGTCGATGGGAGCGGAGAACCTGAAAAAGCCGCAGATAGCCGCCTATATAGCCGAGCGGCAGGAGAAAATAGATTCCGACCGTATCTGTACGCTGAAGGAGATCCAGGAGCTCCGGAGCAGAGTGGTGCGCGGGGAAGAGAAGGACCAGTTCGGTCTGGATCTTTCCGTGGCGGACCGGTTGAAGGCTGCGAATGATTTGGAAAAGGCGTTATCCATCAAAGAGCAGCAGGAAGCGCTTCGCAAGGCAAAAGAGGAAGCCAGGGCGGCGGGGGAATACCATATTGATTTGGATGTGATTGCGGATGTATTCCATCCATTGATTCGCGATGTACGGCGGGGAAAGCATACAGAATACATTCTTCCCGGTGGGCGTGGTTCGACCAAGTCCTCGGGAATTTCGTGTATAATTCCAGAGCTGATAAAGAATCATCCAAGTATGCACGCGCTGATTCTCCGCAAGGTGGGGAATACGATAAAAGATTCTGTGTTCGCTCAGATGAAGTGGGCGATCGCGAAGCTGGGATTGGAAGAGGAGTTTCGGTTTAAGACATCCCCGTTTGAAATCACGTATATACCAACTGGTCAGAAGATATATTTCCGCGGGGCGGATGATCCGCTGAAAATTAAATCGATTAAGCCGGAGTTTGGATATATCGGTATTCTATGGCTGGAGGAGCTGGATCAGTTTGCGGGACCGGAAGAGGTCAGAAGTATTCAGCAGTCCGCCATCCGAGGCGGTGATGAGGCATACCGCTTTAAATCCTTTAACCCGCCGCGCAGTAAAATAAACTGGGCGAATCAGTATGTGGAGGAGGCGGAGTTTAAGGATCCGGAGGCGTTGGTCTGCCGGAGCACTTACAAAGATGTCCCGGCGGAATGGCTGGGCGAACAGTTTGTGAACGACGCCGAGCATCTGAAAGAAGTAAATCCAGATGCATACGAAAATGAGTATATGGGTCATGCGAACGGAAATGGAGGCAACGTGTTCGAATTTGTAGAGGTGCGGGCAATCACGGATGAAGAAATCAGTCATATGGATCGGCTCTACTGCGGTGTAGACTTCGGATGGTACCCGGATTCGTTTTGTTACCTGCGGACGTACTACGATGCTGCCAGGGAAACAATCTACCTTTTGGACGAACTCTATGTGACGAAGTGGAGCAATGCCAAGACAGCGGGATGGATTAAGAAAAAAGGGTATGATGATTATGTTATGATATGTGATTCTGCCGAGCCGAAGTCAATCAATGATTTCCGGGACGCGGGTCTTCCTGCCCGCGGGGCGGAGAAGGGGCCTGGCAGTGTTGAATACGGATTTAAGTTTTTACAGACAAAGAAAATTGTCATTGATCCGAACCGGACGCCGAACGCGTACAAAGAGATTACCCGTTATGAGTATGACCGGGATAAGGAAGGAAATATAATAAGCGGCTATCCGGACAGGGATGATCATGCGATTTCGGCGCTGCGTTATGCGTATGAACCGCTGTTCAACCGGAGAGGAAACAGCGCATAAGCGGTTTGTGGGTGAGAATAGATGGGATTAATAGAGACAATAAAAAGGTGGATAGGGATGATATTCAAGAAACAGGCAGAGGATGAGTTTAAGATTAAGTCCGTAGTATCGCCGGAGATGAATCGGGAGCTGAAATGCTGCGCGGGTATTTATGCTGGAAAACCTCCGTGGCTTAGTAAAAATAACAGAATCCGGACTGTGAACTTTGCTAAGTCAATTTGTTCAGAGACTGCCAGACTGACAACCTTGGCAATCGGGATCCAGATTGAGGGTAGCGCGCGGGCGAATTGGCTGCAAGAGCAGATTGATAAGGTGTATTTCCAGATTCGTCACTGGGTTGAATTTGGCTGTGCCTACGGAACCTTGTTTGTAAAGCCGAACGGGGAAGGGCTGGATATATTTACGCCGGAAGATGTTATTCTGGTAGATTATGATAATCAGAGCATTAAAGGACTGGTTTTCCGTGATACATACACGGAAGGGGATAAATTTTATACAAGGCTTGAGTATCATCGCTTTGTAGAGGTATGGCAGGACGGAAAACGTGTGTGTCCGTATTATATCAGCAATCGAGCATACGTTTCCAAATCGGCAGATGACATTGGGAAAAAGATTGCATTGGAAAAAACCAAGTGGGCGGATATGATGGAGGATACACCACCAATATTGAAAGCAAACGGGGAGCGGCTGGATGGCCCGATGTTTGGCGTGTTCCGTACACCGCAGGCAAACAACATCGATTTATCTTCTCCAATGGGACTGCCAATGTATGTGGAAGCAATCGAGGAGTTGCGCGATCTGGATGTAGCGTACAGCCGGAATGCCGGGGAGATATTTGACAGTGAGAAAATTGTGCTGGCAGACGATCGCCTGATGATGCCGGATGGAATGAATATCAAGGGCAGAACGGCGATTGAATTGGAAAAGCAGCGGGAGGAAATGAAGCTGCCGCACTATGTGAAAAACGTGTTCGGTTCAGATTCTAAGGATTTCTACCAGGAAATCAATCCGCAGCTTAACACAGAAGAACGTCTTTCTGGTATTAATGCCCTGCTGTCCCAGATAGGTTATAAAGTCGGGTACAGCAACGGATATTTCGTATTCAACGAGAAAACAGGAATGGTAACGGCAACGCAGGTGGAGGCGGATGACCGGCGGACGATCCAGCTGATAAAAGATATGCGGGACAAGCTCCAGGACTGCTTGAATGGTGCGATTTATGCATTGAGTGTGTATGCGGACCTGAACGGCTTGGCACCGGCTGGGCTGTATGAAGTGACGTATGACTTCGGGGACATAACCTACAATCGTGAAGAGGACCGGGCGCGCTGGTGGCAGTATGTTATGCAAGGAAAAGTGCCGGCATGGGTCTACTTCCAGAAATTTGAAGGAATGTCCGAAGAGGATGCGAAAGCAATGGTAGAGGAAGCACAGCCAAAAGAACCAACGCTGTTTGGGGAAGAGTAAAAGGATGCAATAGAGGAAGTGAGGGCGGCAATGCTTAGACCGGCATATTTGGCGGCGATTGCGGAAGGAAGCGAACAGATCGCTTCGGAGCTGCATGATTATATTGTACAAGCCATTGTGGGGCGGATGATGGAGCGCATCGGCAGAGGAGAAAAATATCTGCTGACTTCGGCGGACCGCTGGCGGATCCAGATCTTGCAGGATGCTGGGGAGTTGCTGGAGAATATAACGGCGGAGCTTGCACTGTATACAGGAAAGCAAATACAAGAGATTCGTTTGGCAATGGAAGAGGCGGGAGTGAAAGCGCTGGAAGCGGATGATTTGATATACAGTGCTGCCGGTCTGTCTACGGTACCACTGTGGGAGTCTCCAGCGTTGGTTCGGCTGATGGAGCGGAATATGAACGCATCGTTGGGTGAATGGAGAAATTACACCCGCACGACGGCAGAAGAAGCACAACGGCTCTATATAACAGAATGTGATAAAGCATATAACCATGTTATGAGCGGTGCAGTTGCGTATACTCAGGCAGTGAAAGAAGCGGTTGAAACGATATCTTCTGCGGGAGTGGCAGTGAAATATCCAAGCGGGCATACGGATACGCTGGAAACTGCGACAGCGCGGGCAGTTCGCACCGGGATCGCGCAGGCAACAGGAGATATATCGCTGAAACGCATGGAAGAAATGAATTGGGATATCATTCTGGTATCTGCACATATTGGAGCCAGAACCGGAGATGGAGGGCAGAATCCTGGAAATCATTTATGGTGGCAGGGGCAGTTTTATAGCAGGAGTGGAACAGACAAACGCTTTCCTCCGTTTTCGCAAACGGGGTACGGAACAGGAGAAGGGCTGTGCGGTTGGAACTGCCGTCATAGTTTTGGCTGTGGGGATGGTGTTCATAATCCATACGAAGACATTCAGACGGAGGATAATGTCCGGATGGAAAAATTGGAAAAACGTCAAAGGGAGCTGGAGCGCCGTGTTCGAAAAACAAAGCGCGCTGTGATGGGGATGCAAGTGGCAGTTGAAAAATGCCAAGATGAAGCTGCAAGGGCTGTTCTGCAACAGGAGCTGGATCGAAAGTCATTTCTCTTGCAAAAGCAAAACAGAGTCTATCAAGACTTTTGCAAATACAATAATCTGCGCCCCCTTTCGGAGCGTTTAAAAATAGCCAGATGGAGTAGGGAACAGGCGGCTAAAGCCAGAGGAGCAGCGCGGCGATATCAGAATGCGAAAAGAATATGATGACAGAAATCAATAAAAAGTAATTGTAGAGATGTGAAACGTGGGGGGAATGGATTGGGGAAAAACATGATAAAATGGCAGTATGTTGGAGGGGAGAAGAATGATAAAGAATGGATGGGTATGCTGCAGAATATGCGGCAACAAGACCCGGACAAAAATTCGGCCAGATACGGAAGCGGTAAATCTTCCAGTATTTTGCCCGGTATGTAAAAACCAGAGCATTGTAGATATTGTAAAAGGGAATGTTTTTTATATGCAGAGCCAGACGCATGACGCAGAGCCGAACGAGTAAGAAATTCTTACAGGTTTAGACTCTGCGTTTTCTATATGTTGGGTAGACTCCTTTCATGTTTGTGTGCGCCCTTAAAAGAAATCCCCAGCTAGGGGAGAGGTTGAAAAGCGGATGCAATTTCCGGCGCACACTTGCAACGCAAGTTGCACATACGTTATCATTTGTACCCCCTGTTGTGCCAAGCATAGCACATGAAAGAAAATGCTAACCGGCCTGTGCCGGTTTCGGACCGTTAGCTCAGTGGGTTAGAGCACCCGGCTCATAACCGGATGGTCCGGGGTTCAAGTCCCTGACGGTCCAGTACCATATGTTTAAATGTTAAGGAGGATGAGAATGGAGAACTATGAACAGATCCTTAAGGGAGTAGGGATTGAAATTCCCGAAAACAAAAAGGCAGATCTGAAAAAGAAGATGGAAGAAAACTACAGCACAAAAGAAGATTATGACCAGGCGGTAAAAAAGAGAGATGAGTATAAGACATCGCTGGAACAGGTACAGGGAAAATTAGACGGCTTTAAAGATGTGGATGTAGATGATTTGAAAGGGCAGATTCAGAAGCTTACCACAGACTTGGCAGATGAGAAGAAAGCCAGAGCAGAAGATGCCCGTAAGGTAGAGGTAGAAAAGACAGTCAATTCGTTTCTTGCCTCAAAGGATGAAAAAGGGGAAAAGCGGTATTGTTTTCTCAATGACATTACTGAAAATCATTTTCGGGATGCTCTTGTAGCGGAACTGGACAAGGATTCGGCAAAAGGAAAATCTATTGCTGATATTTTCAAAGGAATGGTAACGGATGATGAGGGAAAACAGAAGCCGGGAATTTTTGTAGATAAAGCGCAGGCAAACAGTGCCAAATTTACGGTTCCTGTCAACAAGGATAAACCGACGGGCGGACATAAATATACGATGACGGAGGTCATGCGCATGAAGAATGAAAACCCAGATCTTGACATTGACTCTTATATCAATGCCTGACGGCACTGTACAAACCAACAAACCGCGATAAGGTAGAAAGGACAAGCAATGGCATTATTTGATTTAAAGAATTTCAACGGCGAAGTGTTTGGGCGGTATGTAGATACTGTTCCGAATCTGAACAGAAACCAGCTTTTAAAATCTGGAGCAATTATTGAGAAAAGCCAGTATGCAGCGATGCTCCCGGATCAGACAGGAGGAAACTATATTACTGTACCGATTAAAGCACGTATCGGCGGTACACCGGATAACTACGATGGTTCGACGGATATCAAGTCGGATTCCCGTGATACGTACACGCAGGGGCGTATCGTAGTGGGTCGTGCTCACGGATGGACCGAGAAAGATTTTTCATCGGATATTACCGGAGAAGATTTCCTTCCAGCAGCGGGAGAGGTTGCGGAATACTGGGATGACGTGGATCAGGCTACACTGTTAGCAACGCTGAAAGGTGTGTTTGGTATGACTGGAACCGAGAATGTGAAGTTTGTTACCGCTCATACCTATGACGTATCGGAGAATGCAACGGAGTGCGGATTTAAGGAGATCACTCTGAATAATGCAATTCAGAAGGCACTGGGAGACAATAAAGCGAAATTCAGTTTGGCAATTATGCATTCCAAAATCGCGACGGATCTGGAGAACTTAAAGCTTCTGGCGTATATGAAGTATACCGACAAAGATGGCGTTGAAAGAGATCTTACGATGGCTACACTGAACGGAAGAACCGTACTGGTTGATGATAATATGCCGACAGAGGCAGTCGAAGCGAAGTATGTTAAGGCAGTACAGACGGATCCAGGCGCACTGAAAGTAACCACAGACGGAACAGGAACGGGTGAAATCAAGAAAGCAACGGTTTCGACTGATATTCCGGATGCGGCAGAGGGAGATTATGTAAAACTCCTTCCGGCAGGAACGGTATATACAACGTATGTTCTGGGAGCGGGTGCAATTGAATATACAAACTGTGGCGTAAAATATCCGTATGAGATGGATCGTAATCCGAAAACCAACGGTGGCGAAGATACCCTGTATTCCCGCCAGAGAAAGATTTTTTCTCCGTATGGAATCAGCTTCAAACGCCCGTCGTTTGTCTCCCCGACGGATGCTCAGTTATCAACTGGTTCAAACTGGGAGCTTGCAAATAATAATGCAAGTTCCGGAACAAAGTATTTCCCGTCGAAAGCGATCCCGATCGCACAGATTAAAACCAGAGGTTAAGGAGGTTCCGGCATGGCATATGCAGATTATGAGTTTTATAGAAAAAATTATTTCGGCAATGTCGTGCCGGAAGCAGATTTTCCCAGACTTTCGGAGCGGGCATCGGATTGGCTGGATACAGTAACTTTCGATCGTTTGGTTGACGGTCTGCCGAGTGATGAGAGAACCCAGAAACGTATTCAGAAGGCAGTCTGCGCTCTTTCAGAAACATTGTATCAGATAGAGCAGGCAGAGAAACAGGCTATGCAGATAGTCGCTTCGGGAGTTTCGACGGGCGAGAGTGGTGCTGATAACAGAACGGGTGTGATAACATCCCGATCCGCTGGAACGGAATCAATTTCTTATGCGACCCCTCAGCAGCTCGGAAGCGCCGCGAAAGAGTGGAGCGCTCTCTATGCCGCTGCGGGGGATGTGAGCAAAACGAATGATCTGCTCCTCAAAACAGCGCTTCCGCTGCTGATGGGAGTAAGAACAGACGATGGAATACCAATTTTATATGCGGGGGTGTGAGTATGAAATGCAGACAGTGCGGAAAAGAACTCAAGCCACATTGGAGTACTGATATTTGTCTTGAATGTTCAAGAAAAAATGTGAAAAAGATATTCAGAGAAAATCCCGAAATAAAGCAAGCATTCCGTGAAACTATTGAAGAACTTAAAAAGCCTGAAAATGTTGAGAAAATGGCTAAAAATACAGCCAATTTTATGAATGCTATTCAAAAGTTAAGGAGTGAAAGACAATGAAAAAGTTATTTATTTCTCAGCCCATGAGGGGCAAAACAGATGAAGAAATCCTTTCAGTAAGAGAAAAGGCAATTAGAAGCGCAGAGAAGCAGATTGGTGAACCTGTAGAAGTAATTGATTCTTTCTTCCAGTCAGCACCAGTGGACGCAAAACCGCTCTGGTATCTGGGTGAATCCCTTAAACTTCTGGCAGAAGCTGATGTGGCGTTTTTCGCTAAGGGATGGGACGAAGCCAGAGGCTGCAAGATTGAAAATACTTGCGCTATCGAGTATGGCATTGAGACCATTATTGAAGATTAGCTGATCAAACAGAATATTATGAAAGAGTGAGCATATGGGCGGTCGAGGATCGTCAAGCGGTATGAGCGACAAAGATAACGCTTATGCTAGCCAATATCATACCGTTTTAAAAAGCGGAAATATGAAATTTGTAGCAGCGAATGACAGGCACTCAGAAAGCCTGTTTGAAACTCAGACAAAAGGTCGTGTATATGTAACAGTTGCTGGGAATGATCTTCTGAAAATCACATATTACGATCGTAAAAATAAGAGAACCAAACAAATTGATCTCAACCATGTGCACAAGGGCATGAAACCACATACTCATCATGGATATAATCATAATGAAAATGATAGTGCTAAAGGTGCAAGCAATCTGACCACAGAAGAGAAGAAAATGGTTGAGCGAGCAAAACAGATATGGTACAATCGAAGCAAGAGGTAAGTGTCGTATACCCTGGTGATTACGCCTTGATGGAGGAGAGTTCGGTTCAACTCCGAACGCTTACCGAATGAGAGATATCATATCAGAAATGATGTGGTGTCTCTTTTTTGTTATACGAAGGTAAATATGGATGGACGTGGCGGAAGCAGCGGAATGGCTGGGAAAAGTACAGGATTTTCATATAAGCGGGGCAACAGAACTGTAACGGTGCAACGAACAGCGGCAGGAGTTACCCTTGTGGACGGAAGCCCAAGAAAGGTTGATTATGATACACTGCGCAAAAATATGAGTCAAAAAGAAGGGTTTAAAAATTTGACAGCTAAGGATTTGCAAGAAAAACGAGAAAGGCGATTCGAAGACCATAAAGGGCGCGATTATGAACTAGGCCTCGGGATTGGAAATAACCGGGAATACAGAAAGACTGCAAGAAGCAACAGGCTTATAAACAGAATTATGAGTAAGAGGTAGTATATGGCAGATAAATCAACCAGTATTGCCTACGAAAATTTGAATCGTCGCATCTTTCCTGGCATTGGAGAATACGGTATACCACAGATAGAGCCTGAGGTATTCGAGGGAAACTGTGAATTTATCGGTTTCAATTACGCTAGGGGCAAATGTAACAATCCAGAAGAGAAAGCTGTTCATTTCTTCTTAGATGATTATCAGTTTGACGCACTATGGAGAAATCCAGACAGGTATGTGGACAAGCTGAGTAGATTCCAGTATATCTTGACACCAGATTTTAGCACCTACACCGATTTCCCTAAAGCTATCCAGATATACAATCATTACCGAAAGCATTGGATTGGTGCATATCTGCAAGAATATGGTTGTCGCGTGATTCCAACAATATCGTGGAGTTCGCTGGATTCGTACGACTGGTGTTTTGATGGAGAACCAGAGGGCGGAACGGTGGCGGTTTCTTCGGTCGGATGTATGAACAGTGCTGAAAAAAGAAGTCTGTTTTTATCTGGGTATGCGGCGATGGTTGAGCGGTTACATCCGGAGACAATCATCTTTTACGGCAGTGTACCGGAGGAGTGCAAAGGAAATATTGTCCGGGTGCTGGCATTTAGCGATAAATTCAAGGAGGCGGTATGTGATGGGTGGTAATTATGTATAGTGATACGGTTACAGTATTTTGTTGTTACGAGTCATCAGACGAAGCCATCTGGTACCCATATGTCTTATCGGGTGTAAATTTGAATATGGATCGAGGTGCAATCTTGAAAAAATATGGTCCAGGCAGTACGGACAACGCACAGCTTCATATCGAATATCAGGAGCAGGATGGTAGCAAGCTGATCCGGACGGCAGCAGGATTCTTCCTTCCGTGGCTTCCGCCAAAGAGTTGGAAAAGGCAGGAGGCGGAAGAAAGGGCAGCTAGTATCACGTTTGGCAATGATGATTTTTTCATAGCTGGAGAATGGGAGGCAGGTGCCGTGAATGATGCTGATTACCCGGATGGTTTTTATCAGTATCTGAATGCGGAACGGGATTACTGCTTTAAGATATCCAGTGTGGGCGGACCGTACAGCCTGATCCCGCACTTTGAAATTCTAGGAAAGTAGGTGGACGACATCGCCAGAAGGAGTAAAAGAGGTGCTATGAAAAGCTTCTCTACCGTTAAGGGAAATGTTCACATAACATTGGATATGTCGCGGTTTAAGCGACAGTTTCAGAGGGCGCAATATCAGCTTGACGGGGCTGTCATGGAAAGCATGGTTCCATTTATGCCGATGATTACCGGAAGTTTTATAAATACAACCCGCGCGGCTAGTGCGGCGGTGCAAGGCAGCGGTGTTGTATATGCTGCCTATGGTCCGCAGGGGCGATTCTTGTATGAAGGAAAAGGCATGGTAGATGAGCAAACCGGCAGCCCCTGGGCGCGTAGGGGAGCGAAGAAGGTTTTGGTCAGCCAATATGGCGGAAAGACACGGGCAAAGGAACGGCTGGAATATACGAAGCAGGCGCATCCGAAAGCGCAAGCGGAGTGGTTTGAAGCAGCCAAGAAGGCAGATGAAAAGGCATGGATTCACCTGGTAAAAGAAACAGCGGGAGGTGGTAAACGTGGCTAATGTATTGCAACCGATAGGAACAGATGCGAGTGGTTATGAGGTACTGACGGCGGCGATCCGGGAGCTTTTGAATCAGTATCCGGGTCTGCCACAGGGAGAACGGATTAAGTTTGAAGAGCTGGAAAAAGACAAAGGAATTGCTTTTTCAGCGGACAGCGGTGCCTTGATTTATGAGGAGAATGAGGATGTGATAGGGAATATCTTTCAAACCTGTCAGTTTCCGTTCTATGTTGTATACCGGACGGCATCCGATCGGGAACGACGTAAACTATCGGCTCAGAGCTTTCTAGACGGGCTTGGAAAATGGCTCTGCCGGGAAAAGGTTGTGTTAAATGATAAAGAATATCGTTTGACTGAATATCCAAAGCTCTCCCAAGAGAGAAAGATAACAAGAATTGTGCGGGAAAATGCATATGGCTTGGAACCGCAGGAAAATGGTGTACAGGATTGGGTTCTTCCGGTATCTGTACGATACAGTAATGAAATATTAGAGCCAGACGCATGACGCAGAGCCAGGATCAATTTGATTTGAGGCTCTGTTTTTTTATTCAAGAAGGAGGACGTTATGAGCAAATTAACAAGAGGTGCTTACAGAACATTTCTGGATGCGGCATTTGGTGGTACTGGAACGCCTAAATGGTGGAGACTGGGAAAGTACACCGATGATTTAAGCGTTAATCTGAATCCGGATGTTTCATCCAATAAGAATGTCTGGGACGAATCGTATGTTGAGGACAACGGTTATGAACCGTCGATCGAATCGACCACCTATTATGCGGATCCGACCGATCCGATTTATCCGAAACTGCGAGATATGGCAATGAACCGGTTAAAGGGTGATGATTGCAGAACAACGATTCTGGAAGTGATTGTAGAGGATACCGCAGCGGCAAAACACAGGGCATGGAAAGAGGATGTTGTGGTGAAGCCGGAAGAGTACGGCGGCAATACATCGGGCTTTCAGATCCCGTTCAGCATTCATTTTGATGGAAACCGGAAGGAAGGTTCTGTCACGATCGCGGATGGCGCTCTCACGTGGGATGATGCCAAGGTAGGAGAATAAGGGAAGGTGTAACAGATGGGAAATGTAATTCAGATTGATGATGGCAGTAAGGTATACGATATTACGAATATGCGTGGGGAACTTTTGGGACAGTTCAAATTTATTCCATCTGATTTCGATCTTATCCGGCGTTATGATGAGACGGTTTCTGCTTTTGAGCAGATGTCCGAGGAGATCAAGGGAAAAAAAGATGCACCGATTTCCTATGTAATGGAACTGGATAAGCGTATCGGAGAACAGGTGGATTATCTGTTTAATGCGCCGGTGGCGAAAAGCTTCTTTTCGATTACCTCCCCGTTCACGATGCTGGACAGCGGGCAGTTCTTTGTTGAAAATGTGCTGAATGCTGTAAAAGGGATCATTGAGCAGGAGCGGAATGTAAAGCTTGAAGCGGTGCAGGCTCATGTTCAGAAATATACGCAGAAATACAAAACGGGTCCGGGCGGCTATATTGCCCCGGTAAAATAGTGTTTACCTGGGATCTTCCGCAGACGCTGGAAGTTGGCGGGAGAATGTATGAAATTCGGACAGATTTCCGCCCGGCTCTGGATATCTTGGTGGCATTCAATGATCCAGAGCTGCCGGAGGAAAACAAAATCCAGGTAATGATGGAGATTCTGTTTGTAGAGCTTCCACCGGAGGAGTACCTGAATGAAGCCGTAGAACGGGCGTACTGGTATCTGGATTGCGGGAAACGAAGTGATGGAAAGGCTGGTCCCAGAGTCATGGATTGGGAGCAAGATGCGTCCATGATTTTTTCGGCGATCAACAAAGTGGCAGGATATGAGGTTAGAAATCCACAGCGTTATACGCATTGGTGGACGTTCGCAGGTTATTTTGACGAAATAGATGAGGGAATCTTTTCGCAGGTCCTTGCGATACGTCAGAAACGTGCAAAAGGGAAGAAATTGGAAAAATGGGAAGAAGAATTTCTCCATGAACATCGATCGCTTGTAATTTTGGAAAATAAGACATCGGAGGAAGAGCAGAAACAGATTGCGGCAGAAGAAGCGGCAGTTGATGCGTTGTTTAAGGGGGTGTACTGATAGATGGCGGACGGAACCATAGTAATTGATACGGCGATCCGGAAAGACGGGCTTGATGCCGGAATTAATGAGATAGAACAGGCACTGGACGGCGCATCGGCGCAGCTTCATGATTATGGGGATTCTGTTCAGAAGTTCATCGATGACTATATGAACGGAGCCGGACAGGCATCTCGGTACACGAACGAATTAAAGCAGCAGGTTGAAACGCTGAAAGAGCAGTTGAAAGAGCTTGAAGGGAAAGGACAGTGGTTTGGAGACAGCGAATACGATGAGAAGTATTTGCAATATCAGAAACTTCTGCAGGCGGTAAAGGATTATAAAAGAGAAATTGTAAGCCCGACACCGGATGCGAAACTGTTTGATTCGAGCACCCTGGAAGGCCAGATCGAGAAGCTGACCGGAGACCTGATGAAATTACGCAACAGCGGAAAGGGCTTCGGGGATGAGACGTTTGATGCGACGGCGACCGCGCTGAAACGAGCCCAGCAGTCACTTGCAGACTATCAAAAAGAACTGTTTAAGACAGATGAGCAGCGGCAGAAAGAGGCAGAAACAGCCAGGAAGCAGGAAGAAGCGCAGCGGCGCGTGAATGAGAGGCTGGAGGAAGCGCGGCAAAAGGAAGCCGCCGCCGCTCAGGAAGCTGCCCGGCTTTCGGCGATCGGTGAGAATGCTAAAATTTCGAATCGACGCATCGTGTCCCTCAATAAGGAACTGGCTGCCCTGGAGGCACGACAAAAGGAACTGTCAAAAGCGGGCGTAGGGCCGGGATACAAAGAATATGACAGCAACGCCCGGAAAATAAGGAAGCTTAGGGAAGAACTGAGCCGTTACCAGAGCGGGGCAAAGGCATCTGAAAAGCAGACTAAGAAACTGAATAAATCCTTGGATAATACCAAGAGATCGGCGGGTGGCGCCCGGATGAGCATGAAACGGATGTTGATGATGTCTCTGATGTTTTCAACGGTGTTCCGTGCACTATCTGCAGTTGCTTCGGGGTTAAAGTCTGGTACGGATAACCTGGCGCAGTATTCGGATGATACAAATCGGGCGCTCTCTATGCTGGTGTCTGCCCTGACCCAGTTGAAAAACAGTTTTGCAACTGCATTTTCTCCGGCGATCGAGTATGCGGCACCGGCACTGACAAAAATGATTTCACTTTTGTCGGAAGCAGTTACGTGGGCGGCACAGCTGACGGCTGCTTTGACTGGCAAGGACACGTATACACGGGCAGTTAAGGTAGAAGAAGATTACGGCGCTGCCCTGAAGGAGAGCAACCAGCAGTTAAAGGATAAAGAGAAACTGAATAAAAAACTGCTGTTTAGCTTTGATGAGCTGATACAGGCACAGAAGAACAGCGGTGATACAAAAGATTATGTCGGACCAACACCGGATCAGATGTTCAAAACGGAGGAAGTTCCGAATGAAATGAAGGATCTGGCTGCGGATATAAAAAAGACATTCTCTGATTTGTTTGACCCGCTGAAAGAGTCGTGGAAAGAAAATGGTCCGGAAGTGACGGAGGCTGTTAAAGCGGCTTTTACGGCGATAAAGCAGCTGGCGGGGGATGTCGGGGCTTCCTTTATGCAGGTCTGGAATATGGAAGGATATGGGAAACGTATCACGGACGATCTGCTGATTACGGTTGCCAACCTGGCATGGACGGTCGCTAATCTGGCTACACAGTTGGATGCAGCATGGGTGGCAGGCGATACCGGCACAAACATCATGCGGCATCTGGGAGATATCATTTTAGAAATCACAGGCTTTTTCCGTGATGCATCGCAGAGTATGAAAGACTGGTCGGCAGATTTGGACTTTTCCCCGTTACTTACCAGTTTTGATGCAGTTTTGGCGGCACTGGGACCGGTGGTAGGAGACATTGGCGACGCGTTGCTGTGGTTATTGAATAAATGCCTTCTCCCGTTGGCAAAATGGGGGCTTGAATCAGGGCTTCCGGCGGTATTTGACCTGATAGCGGCGGCGCTGACGGCATTACATAGTGTGCTCATGGCAGCAGAACCGACATTCGACTGGATGTGGAATGATTTCTTCCAGCCGATTGGGCAATGGACAGGTGAGTTAATCATCGGAGCACTCCAGAAGCTTACGCAGGTGCTTTTGAGGTTTTCAGACTGGGCATCTCAGCATAAGAGTACGATTCAAGCGCTTACGGAGGTTGTAATCATGTTCTTTGCGGCATGGGCGGTCACAACGCTGGTTTCTCATGTTGGATTGATGATCGCGAATCTTGGGAAGCTGATTGGCGTTCTGGCAACGACCAATATCAAATTCTTGGCGATTGTGACGGTTCTGACAGCAGTTGCAGGGCTGGCAATGAAAGTGGCTCAGGCGTGGACAAAAATGACACCAGGAGAGCGGCTGGCGACGAAGATCATCGCGGTAGCTGGTGCGATTGCATTGGTGGTAGCGGCGATCGGAGCGTTGACTTCCAATTACGTGATGCTTGGCGTAGCGATGGCGGTTGCGTCAATTGCTGGATTGGGAATTTCTAGCATTGTGAGCAGTGCAAATTCCAGAAGCGGAAGCAGCAGACCCAATACAGCATCTGCATATCAGAATGCAAATCGGGCGGTTTCTTACGCGAGTGCACCGTTCAGGATGCCTCGTCTGGCAACTGGTACGGTGGTACCGCCGAGAGCGGGTGAGTTTGCTGCTATTCTGGGAGACAACAAACGGGAAACCGAGGTAGTATCGCCGCTTAGCACGATGAAGCAGGCTTTGAAAGAAGCGTTGGAGGAATCCGGGGCAATCGGAGGCGGAAGAGATATTCACATAGATTTGGTGCTGAACGGGCAGAGGTTTGCCAGTGCAGTATATAAGGCGAACAATCAGGAAAGACAGCGTGTAGGAGTAAGGATGGTGCAACAGAATGCCTAAGAATGGAAATGGAGTATTTGAGATTGACGGAATGACGTTTCGGTTATGGGTTAAAGAGCTGAAACGCTCTTTCAAAGTAACCGATACGGATAATTCTGGGCGGTTGAAAGATTACAGTATGTATCGGGACATTGCAGGTACCTTTTACAATTACACGCTGACGCTGGATCCGGATCGGAGCAATCGGGCTGATTACGATAGTTTTTATGAGATCGTGTCAGCGCCGAAAGCCTCTCATCATATGGTGTTTCCATATGGCCAGGGGACCTTGGAGTTCGAAGCGTATGTAACCAGCGGAGATGATAGTTTGAAGATGCAGGAGACGGATAACGGACATATCAATAAATGGTCGGGTCTGTCGCTGAATTTTATAGCCATGAAACCGAAAAGGAGACCGTGATGGGAGAAGGATTGAAAATCGTATATGATGATGTGGCGCCATATGCGAAAGAAAATAGCACTCCGCAGATTGTAAAAGCAGGATTGCGCCCTCATAAAGGACTTTTCCCGCGGGCGGGGTTGGTGCCGGCAGCGACAACCGTAGAACGAGAGTTCTTGGATCTACGCCGGGATGATTTGACCTATCCCGGTTACGCGCTTTGTTATCCTGGCTTTTCGCTGCTGGATGGAAACTATATCAATATGCCAGCTCCGGCAGTTGATTACGGATATATTTCGGATGAATGGTCGGATGCGGACGGTAATTTTGGATGGAGATACAGCAGAAAAGGGCTCACACCTAAAAAAGGGTTGTACCCGCGAACATTTCTATATCCGACATCTGGCGGAAGTACCTGGATGGATATGCCAGCACTGACGATCAGTTTCAACGGGAAGTTTTCAAGTGTAGGTATTCTTCTTACGTTCAATTTGCTGTCGGGAGATTATGCGCGGAAGCTCAATATTAAATGGTATGCAGATGATACTCTGCTTTCAAATAAGGATTTTGAGCCGGACAGTGCGAGATATTTCTGTAGCAATTATGTGCTACGGTACAACAAGATTGTACTGACATTCCAAAGTACATCAAAACCATACCGCCCGGCATTCCTTACCCGCATTGATTACGGAATCTATCGTGATTTCCTTTCAGATGAGTTGCTTGAAACGGATTGCTTGCAGGAGATCAATGCGATTTCAGAGAGTATCAGCATTAATACGCTGTCATTTACTGTTCGGGCTAAGAATAATATTCCGTTCGATCTGCAGAAAAAGCAGAGATTGGGATTGTACTTCGACGGCCGCTTGTTGGGAAATTTTTATTTGAAGAGCGGCGCCAGAAAGAACCGGGTCGATTATTATATGGACACACACGATGCACTGGGGATTCTGGATGGTAATGAATATCATGGAGGGATCTGCTCGGCTGTGAAAGTAGATACGGTACTGCAAGAAATATTTGCCGGGGAAGATTTTGGATATACATTGGATGAGTCCTATAAGGATGTTACGCTGACAGGGTATATCCCGTATACGAGCAAGCGAAATGCGCTGGTGCAGGTGGCATTTGCCATTGGTGCGATCGTAGACACGTCTTACGGAGATTGTGTGCGGATTTATCCGCAGCCACAGGAAGTAACGGGAACTTTTGATAATTCGAACACGTTTGATGGATTGACCCTAGAGCATAGCGACATAGTAACCGGAATCCGGCTGACCGTTCACAGCTATGCGGAGACGGATGAGGAGGAAGAGCTATACAAGGAAGCACTGAATGGAACCGCGGAGATTGTATTTTCGGAACCGCATCATAGCCTCTCGATCCTCGGCGGCGCTCTGGAAGAGAGTGGAGCCAATTATGCGATCATAACAGGAACAGGAGCCGTTATTACACTGACTGGGAAAAAATACGGTCATTCGACATCCCAGTTATCGAAAGATAATCCGGATATTATTTACAACAAAAATATTAAAGAAGTAACGGATGCGACTCTCATAAATCCAGAAAATGGACCAGCGGCACTGGAACGCATTTATGAATATTACCAGCGGGCAGAGAGCGTTGTTGGCGATGTGCTTCTGGAAGAGGACAAGCAGTTGGGACAGAAAGTGCAGATTGACACCGGCTACGACGGCATCCGCACAGGAGTAATAGAAAGCATTGATCCGAGTTTTGCAACAGGAATAAGAGCGAGGATAAGCATACATGAGTGAGATTCTTGACAGTTTGATATTTGACCGGGTACAGGAAGATTTAGATAACCTGACGTGGAAAGCGTATATTGATTATTCTGATTTGAACCGTATTGAGGGGGCTATAAAATGGGTTTCTTATGTGCTGAATCGGTATGGCTATAAAAATATGACACATAATAAATTGAATTGGAAAATGAATGATTTCCGAACGGAGAAAGAGATGGAGCGCCTGCGGGATAATATAGCAGCTATCCGGGCGGCTTATTACACCCCAGACAGTACACCGCTTACGCCGGAAAGAATTACATACACATCCATTTATCAGGCAAACGCGATCGAGAAGATCATTTATGATATTGGCACATTGATTGAGACGTCCTCTCCGGGAATGCAGCATTTAAGTTTCAGGCTGGGAGCCGGCAGGGTGCTAGGGAACAGGAGTATAGCAATATGAGCTTAAAGACAGATTATAAAAACGATATCTTTACTGGCAAGCGGAAATATCAGATAACCAATAATACGGATGGAACAGTCTCCCTGGATGATGTAACGACCTATGTGCAGGAGGGGGATATTCTTTCGGCGGATGATGTGAATGCGATCAATAAAGCGGTAAATGAGCTGCAGACAGGAAGCGATTCGTTCCAGGAAGAAATTACAAAACGGGTCGAGGATGTATCAGGAACAGCGGAGGCCTTGACGGGGGAAGTGCTTCTGACGCTTCGAGCCTCCGGATGGAGCGATACGGCACCGTATACGCAGAAGGTTTCATTTGCTGGAATAAAGGAAACGGACATTCCTATATACGGGTTACGTTTGACGGGAACGCTGTCCAACGTGACGGTAGAAGCGCAGAAACTTGCGTGGGGCTACGTGGATCGGATCGCATCGGGTGATGGCGTTGTGACGGCATATTGTTACAGCAAAAAGCCTGTGACGGACATCGTGGTATCGGCGAAAGGGGTAAAACATGGCTGATGGAATTTTGTTAAAGCATGGTGCCGGTGTGGATAATACGGATTTGACCGCGGTATCGGGGGATGTCCTGGAAGGAGAGAAGTTCTTGGGAGCTGACAGCAAGGAAGCGCAGATGGGAGCGATGAAACGGATAACGGCGGTTGATAAGTCAATGACCGTCAATGAGACTTACAACATCCCTGCTGGATATCATGCTGGTACGGATTCTTTCCATCAGTCAGGGATTCCAGTTGAGGATGGTCCGCAGATTGATCCAGGCAGCGGTGGAATTACTGTAAATGTAAAAGGAAAATACCTGCAGAGTAATGCAGTTCTTATGTCGGTGGAGAACCTACGACCAGAAGTGATAAAGTACGGGGTTCAAATCGGAGATATTACGGGAAATTATCAAGGATTTCCAGATGAGGAGGGGTAACGGTGGATGGATTGCTGGATATGGTGGTGCAGAGCGCAGATTTTGATGCGCTGACAGCGACACCGGAAATGGTATTGGAAAAGAAAAAATTCATTGGTCCAGATGGCGCTATCAGTGTAGGTACAATGCCTGATAGGGGTTCCCCTACGATTTCCCTTCCCTTGAATGGAACAGCGTCAATACCGGCAGGAAAATACAGTGGAGGAAAGGTTACGCAGAATATCCCGGCAATGGGAGATTATACAATCTATCCGACCAGTAAAGAACAGCAGATTCCAACAAAAGGGGTCTATATGGGTGGAAACATCATCGTTCCCAAGCTGAGCAATCTGGTGCCAGAGAATATCAAAGAAGGGGAATACGTCGGCGGAGTCGGACCGGGAACCTGGAAAGGGTTTGTGGTGAATGATCCGTATACACTGTATTACAGGGGGACATTTGGGCCGGGGCAGAGTGTTGTCTTGAGTAATGAAGATAAGACACCAAATTTTACATATGAAGATCGCGATCTATGGATGCAATATTCGATATTGTGGGCGGCAATTATATTTAATCTTCCAGTGAATATAACTGGAAAGAATTTGATGAAAATTGGTTATACGTGTTATGCACCATCTGCTAATGCTGCGGCATATGGGCAACCGTATGGTGCCCCTATGCTGACCACATATGATCCTAGAGAGAAAAGTGCAAGCGATATTGCACATGATAATTTACTGTTTCAAGTGAATGACTATGGTGAGCCACCAGTAAAGATGCGATTTAGAGCTAGAGAGGCTGGAGAAAATCACGGAGAGTTTTCTGTTGATGTTAGTACTATTTCAAGAGATGTATATGTTTCATTGTATACATACATGGGCATTAAAAATACATGGATAAAAATACGATGGGTTAAATTCGAGTAAAGGAGAAAGCAGTATGGGAATGAATGATAAACATGATTACGAGCCAACGAAATGGGTAGACAATAGCGAACCGGATATTGATGCAGAACATTTGAATAAAATTGAATCAGCACTGCAAGAATACGGTGTCAGCATTGATGAGCTGGCGGCGACAGGGGGTACCGCCGCGAAAGTCAAGGCTACCGATACATACGGTTTGGTAGTGAGTGCCTTAGGGGAGAGCACAGCACAGGCGCTGATCGATGCGATCGCCAATAAGGTTGTGAATGAGCTTATCAATAAAAATAAGATTGTAAATAACTTGCTGGCAACAGACGAAAGCACTGTTTTGGCTGGTCCGCAGGGCGCAGCATTGGGTGCGAGGCTTAAAGTTAACGAAGATGCGGTTGCTAAGTTAAATAGCGAAATAGGGTATATCCAAAATTATGATATAGATACATTATCATCTCCATCTCAATTAACTCATTCTGGTTATTATCAATTTGTAAATTGTAGTTCAACAGTTAATGATAATGCATCCACTAAATTTACAGATTATCAAATTGGAGACTTTGTAGGCTTATTAATTACGAGAAATGGCTATGCTACTTCAGATGCAGGTTGCCAATGGGGTACATTTATCATTACTTCACCTAGATTCACAAATAAGTTTTGGATAGGTCGAATTTGGGGATATAAGTTCGTAAATTTCATTAAAATTGGATCATAAGTTCAGATTATGAGAACATTAAAAAATATACTAACAATTTAATCTAATGAAGATTTCATTGAGAAAATTTTACAGAATCTCTCTTTTTTGTTACCTTAAAAGTATCGGAAGGAGAGATTTTATATGATAGAAGAGTTATTAATGAATGTGGTAAACGCAATGAGTAATTGCTTGGATGAAGAGCAGTTGGACAAGCTGCAGAATGTCCTGTACATCAATTTCCACGATGTGAGAGTAGTAGAAGAGAAAAATGAACTTCAGGCGACCGGCACCGATAACGACACCGTAAAAATGCGGCTGTTTGTCGCTTCTAAAAAGGTGTCTGGGCGTCAGGATAATACACTGGCGCAATATATCCGGGAGATTACCAACTGCCGGAATGCGCTGCGGAAAAACATTGAGGATATTACCACAATGGATTTGCGCTGGTATTTCGGAATGCTGAGAGAGCGGAATAAAATCAGTATGGTTACTTTACAAGGACGGATGCGTTATCTCAATAGTTTCTGGACATTTTTGCAAAAAGAGAATCTGGTTAAGGATAATCCGGTGGCACGCATTGAGTCGCTCCGGATCGAGAGCACCATCAAAAAAGCGTTCTCGGCGCAGGAGTTGGAAGCACTTCGAATGGCTTGCGCCCGTCCGAGGGATCGGGCGCTCATAGAGTTTTTATATGCCACAGGCGTGCGAGTATCGGAGTTGTGTAGTCTAAATGTGGGAGACATAGATTTATACAAGCAGGAGTTTAAAGTGATGGGAAAGGGTAGAAAAGAACGTCATCTGTACATATCGGATGCCACGTGCTTCCACCTATACCGTTACCTGCGTTGGCGGATGAGTAGAGAGGGACTGACGATGGAAGAGTTGGCAAATAAGCCACTTTTTGTATCAGCCAAGAAGCCATACACTCGCATGACGGTGGCGGGAGTGCAGTATCTTGTAAAGACTCTTGGCAAAAAGGCGGGTGTAGGAAATGTGCATCCGCACCGGTTCCGTCGGACTTTTGCCACGGACCTTCTAAACCGCGGAATGAGAATAGAGGAGGTTATGGTGTTGATGGGGCATACCAAGATTGAGACGACACTGATATACTGCAATATAAAACAGGACAATGTCAGAGAGTCTTATCGTAAATATGCAGCGTAGGTAGGAGAGTGGCATAACTTTTTAGGTCGGCAGAAATGGCGGCTTTTTTGTTGTGCGCAAAAATAGGAGATGGGAGAGGATAGGGGAGTGGGGGACGATCTGTGACAAAAACAGAGTAAGTTTTCCACAGTTAAATCTTCATTATTTGATTCTGGTAGCCCATATTTCAAATTGAACATTTAAAGATGTTGATACAAAGGCATAAAAATACAGAGAAGTTTTTTGGGTAAAATCATACATCATGACATTATTTACTGTACGATATACGACATTATCGCGGCAAGTTACAGGCATATTTATTGTTTTCTCATACAATGATAAATCAGAATCGTGCGTGTCTATTGCAGTATCAATATATACACTTGAATCTGCCTGAACGTGTGCTTTATATCCAAGAATATATCTACCCGCTGGCAAGGTAATGAAATTTGTTTCATTTCGAACCCAGTTATTGCTTTTATCAGAAAGGATTTCTATATTTCCGACACCAGACCAATAGAAAGTCCCGATGTCGCTATTTTGTGGAGAGAACCAGAAATGATACATCATGCTAATATAAAATAAGTAAATCCTATTAATAAGGAGGAAAAATATTATGGATAAAATGATTCTCAAAGACAACACAACAGTCGAACTGCAGACAGGAGCATCCCTGTCAGCGGTAACAGCCAAGTTTGACAGCAAGGATGCTATGCTGGAAACTTGGAAAACACTGACTTCGGAAAATCTGGCAGAAGTAAAATTCCAGAATAATGCTGGAATGACTGTCGGGACATATACGGACTTGGTTCTTGAATCTGAAACCTCGTGGGAAGTATCTGATGGCGTACAGACCACGTTTTCTTTCCGTGCGAAAACCGACACAGAGAAACGCTTGGATGCTCTGGAAGAGGGGCAGACAGTGCAGGACGAGGCGATCAATGACCTCGGAATAGCGACAAGCGAGCTGGCAGAGAAAGAAGGTGCAGAATAATGGGAACATTTTATGGAAAGAGAATCAGAAGCGGAAAAATGACACTGGAAGAGGTACCGTTATATTGGCGTAAGGTAACCGAGAAATGGTTGGAGGAGCATCCGGAGGGATAGAATGATCGATACAGAAATTGCAGTAGCCTTGATCGCGTCCGGCGGAGGTGTCCTGGGGGCTTTTGCAGGTGTGATTGCATCGGCGAAGCTCATGACATACCGGATGGGGCAGCTTGAAAAGAAAGTTGAAAAGCATAATACAGTAATCGAACGCACGTATAAGCTGGAAGAAATACAGGCTGTCATGCGGGAACAAATCCGAGTGGCGAATCATCGTATCCAGGATTTGGAGGAGGGAAGAGCTTGAAAGAAAAACTTGCGAAACTGATTGATGTAAAAAGCCTTATGACATTAGCATTGACAGCGGGATTCATTGGGCTGACGTGTTCCGGAGAAGTATCCGGACAGGAATACATGAGCATTTTCACTATGATTGTGGGGTTTTATTTCGGAACCCAGGCAGAGAAAGCAAGAAAATAGAAAGAGAGGAAAGAAAAGATGAGTTGTAACGTACATGGAAACAAGAATGCAAACGAAGTACATAACTATAGCGCTAAGAAAGCGCAGAAATTAGGGCATCCGGAAATGACGGTAGATCCAGAGTGCACCTGCGACGTTGGCTGCACGGGTCCGGCAAAAGAAGGAAAAGGGAATACGCCGGTAGGACCGGGAGCAGAAACAAAAAAGCCGGGACCGGCAGATGAGTGCAAATAATGATTTAGGGCGGATATTTTCCGCCCTGTGTTCGTAGAAAGGACAAATATGAGAGATATCACATTATGCCATCCGCGTCTCCAGACGCTGACCGCGCAGCTCGTCGATAAGTGTGCCGATGCAGGCTTTCCGATCAAAATTGGGGAATCTTTCCGGAGCGCCGCCGAACAGGATGCTCTGTATGCACAGGGACGCACGCGACCTGGCAGCATTGTTACCAATGCCAAGGGCAGCAGCTACAGCAGTCAGCACCAGTGGGGCATCGCAGCGGATTTCTACCGGGCGGACGGAAAAGGCGCATACAATGAGTCAGGAGATTATTTCAACCGGGTTGGGGCGATCGCCAAGCAGCTGGGGCTTGCATGGGGAGGCGATTGGAAAAGCATCGTAGACAAGCCGCACGTATATTTGCCGGATTGGGGCAGCGGTACCGGGATTTTGAAACAGAAATATGGTACATTTGAGAATTTCAAGAAAACCTGGGTAATGGACGGGGGCACAGTGACAGAACAGCCAGGCACTCCGCAGGTATCGGTCAGCGACCTGAAAGAAGTAAAGAGCGGCATACGCGGGTTGAGCGTCACTGCGTCCTCACTTATTATCCGAACAGCTCCAAAAGGCACGGACACAGGCAAACGCTACACCAAGGATCAGCGCGTGCAGCCGATTGGCAAGTGCTTTGCCGACGGCGATCCGTGGATCCAGACCGCGGACGGCTGGATATCTGGCAAGTACCTTGAGGGTTGGCTTTTACAGGATGGAAGCTGGTGGTATCTGCTGAGTGGTTACACATACCGGCATGATACGGTCTGCCGGATTGACGGGCAGGCGTATGCGTTTGATTCTGACGGCTGGATGATTACCGCGGATCGGATAGCTGCCGACGGACACATCAAATAAGAAGAAAAACTCCACGATATCATAAAAAACACGATATAAGCACATAGCAAAAGGACTGTTATCCCTTGAAAGTAAAGGAAAAACAGCCCTTTTTTCGTGTGATATTTCGTGTGATATTTACCCCGAAAAGGGGGTTCAAAATGCCGAAAATGGCATTCGCAAAGAAGTTCCTTAAAACACCGAGAACCCTTGTAAATAAAGGAAAAATCCAATATTTACAAGGGTTCCTGTGAGTGGACCAGACGGGAGTTGAACCCGTGTCCAAAAACCAATTCCCTGTTCTTCTACTATCATAGTCCGTTCTTTGACATTCCCTCTATCCTGCGGAAACGAACATCCTCAGAACTTCAGTAGTTCCTGATACGCCTGACAGTCCGGAACCCGCCTGTCATCGTTTCTCACATATTCGATGCCAGATTCTTAAAGTGTGAGTGCTCTAAGGCTGACAACTGCCAAATTAGGCAGCGTATGCTAATTTGTTGTTAGCGTTTAATTTTAAGTTTGCCATTTAACGCATCGCATGCGGATAGCTTCACCAGCTTCATGATCCCTGTCGAAACCGGTACTGGCCCTTATATTTAGATCCTTATTATCATACCATGAAAGAGGCGGTCTGTCAATGTAGTGAAAACTCAAGAGAAAAATATCTTGACAAAATAGAAACAGCTGATATAATCGAGACTGTAATGATGAACCAGAAACGGGTTTATCTATATAAAGAAAGTGTTGAGAAGACCAGTAGGATTGTGGAACTGGACAGAGAACGGCGTCGCAGGAAAAGCCTGAAATAACAGAGGCAGGTGGCTGTGGGTGGAAGCGTCGGACAGGAAAACAAATCTGAATACCAGCTTTGAATGTCCCTTAATCGGGAACGGTGATTCCGTTATCATCAGAATGAAGTGGAATCGATCCGAACGATCGATTCAATAAGGGTGGAACCGCGATTTATCGTCCCTTAGTCAGAAACATCTGGCTAAGGGACTTTTTTGGTTCTTCTGGTCAGGAAGCTTTTATTATTTCAGAACGAAAAGGAGAAAAAAGATGAAGATCACATTAAAAGATGGCTCTGTCAAAGAATATGCGAGCCCGATGTCCATCATCGACATTGCAAAAGACATCAGCGAAGGCCTGGCGAGAGTGGCATGTCTGGGTGAGGTTGACGGTGAGGAAGAAGATCTCCGTACCGTGATCGACCATGACTGTCAGTTAAATATCCTGACTGCAAAGGATGAGAAAGGTCTGGCAGCTCTGCGCCATACCGCCAGCCATGTAATGGCACAGGCTGTAAAACGCCTTTACCCGGAGACAAAACTTGCGATTGGACCGTCCATCGCAGACGGTTTCTACTATGATGTCGATCCGGCTACCCCTCTGACTGCAGAGGATCTGCCGAAGATCGAGGCAGAGATGAAGAAAATCATCAAAGAAGCACTTCCACTGGAGCGCTTTACTCTGCCGAGAAATGAAGCGATCGAGTTCATGAAGGAGAAAGAGGAGCCGTACAAGGTAGAATTAATCGAGGATCTGCCGGAGGATGCAGAGATTAGCTTCTACCGTCAGGGTGATTTTACTGACTTATGTGCAGGACCTCACATGATGAACACCAAGGGTGTTGGTAAGGCATTTAAGCTGATGAATCTGGCAGGCGCATACTGGAGAGGCAGCGAGAAGAACAAAATGCTGACCCGTATCTATGCGACCGCATTTGCAACCAAAGAGGATCTGGAAGCATACATCACAATGATGGAAGAGGCAAAGAAACGTGACCATCGTAAACTGGGCAAAGAACTTGGCCTGTTCATGATGCACGATGCAGGTCCGGGTTTCCCGTTCTTCCTGCCGAAGGGCATGGTACTGAAAAATACCCTGCTTGATTACTGGAGAGAAATCCATAAAAAAGCTGGTTATGTAGAGATTTCCACTCCGATCATCCTGAATCGCAAGCTCTGGGAGACTTCCGGACACTGGGATCATTACAAAAACAACATGTATACAACTGTGATCGATGAAGAGGATTACGCAATTAAACCAATGAACTGTCCGGGCGGCGTTTTAGTATACGCTTCTGAGCCACGTTCCTACCGTGATCTGCCGCTGCGTATGGGTGAGCTTGGTATCGTTCATCGTCATGAGAAATCTGGTCAGCTTCATGGTCTGATGCGTGTACGCTGTTTCACACAGGATGATGCACATATCTTCATGACACCGGAGCAGATCAAGGACGAGATCAAGGGCGTTGTACACCTGATCAACCAGGTATATTCCCTGTTTGGGTTCAAATATCACGTAGAGCTGTCCACCCGTCCGGAAGACAGCATGGGAAGTGATGAAGATTGGGAGATGGCAACCGAAGGCTTGCGTTCCGCTCTGGAAGAGCTGGGACTGCCGTATGTGGTAAACGAGGGCGATGGCGCATTCTATGGACCGAAGATCGACTTCCATCTGGAAGATTCTATCGGAAGAACCTGGCAGTGTGGTACCATCCAGCTTGACTTCCAGCTTCCACAGCGATTTGAATTAGAGTACACCGGAGCAGACGGCGAGAAACATCGTCCGATCATGATTCACCGTGTTGTATTTGGTTCCATCGAGCGTTTCATCGGTATCCTGATCGAGCACTTCGCAGGTGCATTCCCAACCTGGCTGGCACCGGTACAGGTAAAGATTCTTCCGATCTCTGACAAATACGCAGATTACAGCAAGGAAGTTCTGGACAAGCTGACCGAGGCTGGCATCCGTGCAGAGATGGATACACGTTCCGAGAAGATCGGCTACAAGATCCGCGAGGCACAGACCCAGAAGATCCCGTACATGCTGGTTGTTGGACAGAAAGAGGAAGAAGAGAAGACCGTTTCCGTCCGCAGCCGTTTTGCGGGTGACGAGGGCGCAAGCAGTGTAGAGAGCTTCATCGAGTCTATCCAGAAGGAGATCGAAGAGAAAAACCTGCGTGAGACTGTGAAAGCAGACGAAGCTAAATAATTTTGAAAAATTAAAAAATCAGGCAGACGCATCTGTGAGATAAAATCATGGATGCGTTTGTTTTAGTTTGCACGAATAAATCCAAAAAAGAAGCAGATACTACTCCTGAATCTAAAAACCAGTAACTGTTCACAGGCAGGAATTTTCTGAACTGAAAGTTCCGTACGATACAGTTCTGGTTGCAGATTTTGCCGATTTGGAATGCGAAGTATCGGCAAAATCCCGTTACTGGTCATACATGTGTGAACAGCAACGAAAACCATGACACATTGAAAAGTGTATCGCTGAAAAGTTTGACGGCTGGATGCCGGAGGAGACTTTCGGTGATGCATGTCAGAAAACAGGAGGAAAAATCATGACAAAACTGGATTGTAGTGTAACCGGATGTATGCACAATGCGGAAAACTGCTGCTGTAAAAATACCATTCTGGTAGAAGGAAAGACGGCGCAGGATAAATGCGATACCTGCTGTGGCAGCTTCGACGAGAAGAAAGGCGGCACATTCCGCAACCTTTTTAAAACACCGGAGAGCCGTCTCGAAGTAGAGTGCGAGGCAACGAACTGTGTTTATAATACAGACCGCCGGTGCAGCGCGGAACACATCGGAATTACCGGAGGCAATGCGACAGTTTCTATGCAGACGGAATGTTCGAGTTTCCAGAAACGGTGACTGATGCGGTTTTCTTTTTTAATAGAAGAAAGACTGCATAAATATTCGAAATAAAAAATGCCGCCGGATATGGAAAATTCTGTCAGGAAGGAAGCAAAACCGGGCAGAGGTAATGATATCCGGCGGTAGTTTTTAGTATGTCCGTAAATGTATTTGCGTACGTTGCCGTCATTCGCGCAACGCGTGAACCATATTTAAAAATCATTTGTAAATCTTCTCAAAAATCTTCTCAAAAATCTCGAAAAAACCGGTTGACATTCCAAAGAAACCATAGTATACTAACAAAAGTTGTGAGGAAACAACTTCACGAAGACAGGAAAGCAGGTTATCTACCTCACCTCAGCACGAGCAAGTGACTGTGGGTTCATAAATTTGAGAAATTTCCTATATTGGATTTCCTATTATGAGTAAGTGGATGGTCTGTACTGTTCACTTATTTTTTTTTTGACACTGAATCAACCAAAATCATCACATATCATGGGGGTGCACGACTATTAGCGAGTTAATGATTAACGAACAGATTAGAGACAGAGAGGTTCGTTTGATTGGCGAAAATGGAGAGCAGCTTGGAATCATGTCCGCAAAGGATGCTTACAAGTTAGCGAAAGAAGCGGAACTGGATTTAGTAAAGATTGCTCCGACTGCAAAGCCGCCGGTCTGCAAGATTATCGATTACGGTAAATACAGATACGAGCTTGCAAGAAAAGAAAAAGAAGCTAAGAAGAAACAGAAGGTAATCGAGATCAAGGAAGTTCGTCTTTCCCCGAATATCGATGAAAATGACCTGAATACCAAGATGAACAATGCGAGAAAATTCCTGGAAAAAGGCAATAAAGTAAAGGTTACACTTCGTTTCAGAGGTCGTGAGATGGCACATATGTCAAAGACAAAGTATATCCTTGACGATTTTGCAGAGAAGCTTGCCGATATCGCAGCCGTTGATAAACCGGCAAAAGTAGAAGGAAGAAGTATTGTACTGTTCCTTTCTGCGAAACGCTAGATATAAGGACATAACTATTATTAAGGAGGACTACACCATGCCTAAAATGAAAACAAGCAGAGCAGCTGCTAAACGTTTTAAAACAACCGGAACCGGAAAGTTAGTAAGAAATAAAGCTTACAAATCCCACATCTTAACTAAGAAATCTACAAAGAGAAAAAGAAATCTTAGAAAAGACATCGTTACTGATGCTACAAACAGCAAGGTAATGAAGAAGATTTTACCGTACTTATAAGATTCGAGGATTAAGAAGGAGGAAATAACCGATGGCAAGAGTAAAAGGCGGATTAAACGCTAAAAAGAAACACAATAGAGTATTAAAGCTGGCAAAGGGTTACAGAGGCGCACGTTCCAAACAGTACCGTGTAGCTAAGCAGTCCGTAATGAGAGCTCTTACAAGCTCCTACGCTGGTCGTAAAGAGAGAAAGAGACAGTTCAGACAGCTGTGGATCGCTCGTATCAACGCAGCAGCACGTATCAATGGTCTGTCCTACAGCAAGTTCATGTACGGCTTAAAGCAGGCTGGTGTTGAGATGAACCGCAAGATCCTTTCTGACATGGCTATCAACGATGCAGAAGGTTTCGCAAAACTGGCAGAGCTGGCTAAGTCCAAACTTGCGTAAGCAAAGAGCAGTGCGAAAAAAAGAAGCCACACACAGAAGCGTTGTGTTTACACAAAAGCGGCTGTGTGTGGCTTCTTTTTTTCATAGGGCGAATGCCCGACAGCGAGGAAAAACGAAGTTTTTTCGAGCTGCTGCACTGCGGACTAGAAAGAAGTGATCCATAGAAGCGTTGTGTTTACACAAAAGCAGCTGTGTGTGGCTTCTTTTTTTCATAGGGCGAATGCCCGACAGCGAGGAAAAACGAAGTTTTTTCGAGCTGCTGCACTGCGGACTAGAAAGA
>NZ_QUDY01000010.1:37680-127375 GCF_003477745.1 Clostridium sp. AF35-15
GCTGTGTGTGGCTTCTTTTTTTCATAGGGCGAATGCCCGACAGCGAGGAAAAACGAAGTTTTTTCAAGCTGCTGCACTGCGGACTAGAAAGAGGTGACACACAGAAGCGTTGTGTTTACACAAAAGCAGCTGTGTGCGGCTTCTTTTTTTCATAGGGCGAATGCCCGACAGCGAGGAAAAACGAAGTTTTTTCGAGCTGCCGCACTGCGGACTAGAAAGAAGTGACCAAGAAATTTTTTTCCTCCAGCCGCCCCCACGCGGCGCAGAGGAAAGCTCCCTGACATCAGCAAAAATCACAACCCACATTTCCACGATATAGAATTTACTTATGAAATTATATTAAAAAAACTATCCAGAAATCGAGAAACTTGTGGTATAATGGATAAAAATATGGCTGTGAATTATTTAATCAGCCAGGTCGCAGATAGTTGACTCATAATAAAAGTGTATTGGGAGGTATCTTTAGAATGGCAAATGAAAAGAAAAAGCCGGTTAAGATCGTGGAAACTGTCCTTCGTGACGCGCACCAGTCTCTGATTGCAACCAGAATGACAACGGAGCAGATGCTTCCGATCATCGGAAAGATGGATGAGGTTGGATATCATGCAGTAGAATGCTGGGGCGGTGCGACATTCGATGCCAGCCTTCGTTTCCTGAAGGAAGATCCGTGGGAGCGCCTTAGAAAGCTGAGAGATGGTTTTAAGAAGACAAAACTTCAGATGCTGTTTCGCGGACAGAATATTCTGGGTTATAACCACTATGCAGATGATGTGGTAGAATATTTCGTACAGAAATCAGTTGCCAATGGTATTGATATTATCCGTATTTTTGACTGTTTAAATGATATCCGCAACCTGGAGACAGCGGTAAAGGCAGCCAACAAAGAAAAAGCACACGCACAGATAGCGCTGAGCTATACACTGGGTGATGCATATACACTGGATTATTGGAAAGACATTGCAAAGAGAATCGAGGATATGGGCGCTGATTCTCTGTGTATCAAGGATATGGCAGGTCTTCTGACCCCGTACAATGCAGAGATCCTCGTGAAAGCACTGAAAGAAGCAGTTGATCTTCCGATTGATATCCATACGCATTACACCTCCGGCGTTGCATCCATGACGTACCTAAAGGCAGTGGAAGCGGGCGCTGACATGATCGATACCGCGATGTCTCCGTTCTCGATGGGAACGAGCCAGCCGGCGACCGAGGTTATGGTTGAGACCTTCAAAGGTACTCCGTATGATACCGGACTGGATCAGGAAAAACTGGCGGAGATCGCAGATTACTTCCGCCCGATGCGTGAGGAAGCGTTAAAGAGTGGTCTGATGAATACCAAGGTTCTGGGCGTTGACATCAATACCCTGCGTTATCAGGTCCCGGGCGGTATGCTTTCCAACCTGGTTTCCCAGCTGAAAGAAGCGCGCGCAGAGGATAAATACTACGATGTTCTGAAAGAGATCCCGAGAGTCCGCAAAGACTTCGGTGAGCCGCCGTTAGTTACTCCGTCTTCCCAGATCGTTGGTACGCAGGCTGTATTAAATGTCCTGATGGGCGAGCGCTACAAGATGTTCACAAAGGAATCCAAGAAACTTCTGATGGGCGAGTTCGGACAGACTGTAAAGCCGTTCGACAAAGAAGTTCAGAAGAAAGCAATCGGCGATGCAAAACCGATTACCTGTCGTCCGGCAGATCTGATCGAGCCGCAGCTTGAGAAGATTGAGGCGGAGATGAAGCAGTGGAAGCAGCAGGATGAGGATGTCCTGACTTATGCACTGTTCCCACAGGTGGCAAAAGAGTTCTTCGAGTCCCGTCCGGCAAAGAAACCGCCGGTTGAGAAACGTGAGATCCTGAAAGCGGCTGCACCGGAAGTAAAGAAAGCACCGGTGTCCACTGAGGAGATGGATGGAAACGGCATCAATACCTGGGCTGGAAGAAAAAGCGAGTCTTACCAGATCTAAGCTAAAAAGAATTTAAGGATTTTGAGCCAAAAGGAGTGCCAGAATCGGTAGAGTGTACCGGGTTGGCACTCCTTTTTATGCTACTATGCATTCAAAAATCATATATCCGGAAAACATTTCAAAGCCAACTTATACTGCTTCTAAAAATTAAGGAAATCTTACAATTTCGCGCAAAGGCCCCAAATTTTGCGAAGTTTTTTCGGTAAGGTTGACACATATGGTCTTTTTTCATTATAATAGATACGATTGTAAAAACGTGAAAAAGATGGAAAACAGTCGAGCGGCTGTCTGGAAATACGGCGGCAGACAGAATAAGAATTCCGTTGCGGGGGATGAATTGCAGAAAACGCAGCAGAATGAGGAGATAGACGGATGAAAAAATGGAAGTTATTGGGGAAACGGGCGGCGGCGTTTCTGCTGGGTGCTGTGATGGCGGTCAACCCAGGGCTGGCAGGTACTGCAGCAGAGTCTTTGCTGGGGATCGTCAGCTATGCGGAAGAGAGAACCGCGTCGGTCAATGCGACAAACCTGAATGTCCGGAGTGGTCCGGGCACTTCGTATCAGGCACTAGCGAAGCTGTCCAAGGGCGCACCAGTTACAGTACTTGGTGAGCAGACGGGAACGGATGGCGTCGTATGGTATCAGATACGATATAGCGGAAGCGGCGGTGAGCAGACGGGTTATGTTTCGAGCAAATACATAAAGTTTCCGACTGCGATCAAATCGGATTCGGATTTTGAAAGCTATCTGACAAAGCAGGGATTTCCGGAGAGCTATAAACAGGGGCTCCGGGAATTGCATGCACAATATCCGAATTGGACGTTCACGGCGTTCCAGACAAATCTGGATTGGAACACAGCGTTGAAAAATGAAAGCGTGATCGGGCGGAACCTGGTTGCGAGCAGCAGCATTTCGTCCTGGAAATCGACCGAGACAGGTGCGTATGACTGGGGAACCGGAACCTGGCCGGGTTTTGACGGAAGCTCCTGGGTACAGGCGTCTTCGGATATTATCGCCTATTATATGGATCCGCGGAATTTCTTAAATGATAAATATATTTACCAGTTCATGAAACAGTCGTATGACAGTTCGCTTCACACGAAGACGGGGCTGCAGAACATGGTGAGCGGAACCTTCCTTTCCGGCACGGTGTCGGGCGGCTCGTCGGTATCGGCCGGTACGGGAAGTAGTTCAGGAAGCTCTTCTTCCGGTTCAGCGACGGGACCGGGAAGTTCGTCAGGTTCGAGCGGAAGCAGCGCCGGTCTGTCGTCTCCGATTGCTTCGATCAGCGATCATAAGACGGAGCGGGTGGCAGCGACCAATGGACCGGGCATGGCGGGAGATGGATTTTCTTCCAACAATGCAGACGGGGAGACGGCGCCGGTCAGCAGCGGCACATCGAATAAGTCATCGGGGACAACCAGCAGCACGGCTGGAACCACCAGTGGCAGTACAAGCGCACCGGGAAGCAGCACAACTGGAACAACTTCTGGTTCAACCAGCAGCGGAAGAACAAGTGCACCGGGAAGTGGCACTTCCAGCAGTTCGGGAACTTCCACGGGAGTGGCGCAGCAGTCTGCAATCGGCACTTCCTATGTAGATATCATCATGAATGCGGCATCCGAATCGGGAGTCAATCCATATATTCTGGCATCGATGATTCTGCAGGAACAGGGCAGCCAGGGAACCGGACGCAGTATTTCCGGAACGGTGTCCGGCTATCAGGGTTATTATAACTTCTTTAATATAGAGGCATATCAGTCCGGCTCGATGAGTGCGGTAGAACGCGGACTCTGGTGGGCATCCCAGTCGGGAACCTATCTGCGCCCGTGGAACAGCATCGAGAAATCGATCCGTGGCGGTTCGGTTTATTACGGCGAGAATTATGTAAAAAAAGGACAGGATACGCTGTACTTAAAGAAATTTAATGTGCAGGGCAGCAACCTTTATAAACACCAGTACATGACGAATGTGCAGGCGGCAGCTGCCGAAGGACTGACGCTTTCGAAGATCACGGCATTGGCAAATACAACACTTGAGTTCTCGATTCCGGTGTATAAAAATATGCCGGCGGGCGCCTGCGTCAAACCGACGCTGGACGGCAGCCCGAACAACAAGCTGTCGGCGCTGGGTGTCGATGGATTTGCACTGACACCGACCTTTAACCGAGATACAGAGTCCTACGATCTGATCGTGGATCCGTCGGTGGCAAGCGTGACGGTAGCGGCGAGCGCGATTGATTCCAAGGCAACGATTGCCGGAACGGGAACGGTCGATCTGCAGAGCGGTGTCAATGAGATCACCGTGACGGTCAAAGCGGCAAATGGAAATCTGCGAAATTACGTCCTTCACGTAGTGCGCCAGTCAGGCGGTCCGACCTACTCAAGCTCGATTGGAAGCGGCGTTTCCTCTGGAAGCAGCTCTAGCGGTCCGGCGACGGGACCGGGCATGTCTTCAGGAAGCAGTTCAGGAAATTCTTCCTCCGGCGGTTCGGATGTGCAGATTGTCGGTCCGACCTCTTCGGGAAGCAGTTCAGGAAGCTCTCCTTCCGGGCAGTCTGCACCGGGATCGAATGTGAATGGATTTGGGAGCGGCAGTTCCGGAACCCTGATTGCGCCAAATGGGGAGTCTGTCGGGAGCGCCGGCAGTCCGCAGGGGAGCCAGTCGCCGACCAGCGCGGCGGCACCATCCCAGTCCACATCGGGAACGCATGCGGCATCGTCGGTGCGCGGGGATGTCAACGGCGACGGTAAGCTGAACATCATGGATATCCTGCTGGCACAGCGGTCGATACTGGGACTTGGAAAGTTAAGAGCGGAGGAAATCGCGCGCGCCGACCTAAATGGAAATGGAAAAGTAGATATTTTGGATATTCTTCTGATGCAGAAGAAGATTCTGGGACTGTAGGGATATTTCACGTACCTGCGGCTGGTCTTGAGAGATGGCAGCGGGTACGTGAAAATTTGTAAAGAAAGGGAACGGTGCAGATATGGGACCGTTACCAATAAAGAATATAGGACAGGGCAGTTGAATGAAAAGGTTTAAAAATATCATATTAGGTATACTTGCGGCAGGTATGCTGACGGTGGCGGCGCCGGTTGGCGGGATCAGCGCCTATGCATCCAGCGCAAAAATTTCATTTTCCGATCCGAGTGCGACGGTGGGTCAGGAGTTCAGCGTCAATGTGAAGATCTCCTCTCAGGATGGAAATCTAGGGGCATCCGACGTGGTACTTTCCTATGATCCGTCGGTCATTGAGTTTGTGAGCGGAAATAACGCAAGCGGCGGTGCAGGTTCCGTCCGCCTAGTTGGAACGATGGATTCCAATTCGACGAAGGCATTTTCCTATACGCTGAAATTCAAGGCAGTGCAGGCGGGAAATACTTCGATCTCTGTGGGAAGTTATGAAGTCTATGACTCAGATGCACAGGCAGTCACAGTTTCTAAAACGGGGACGGCGAGCGTCAAAGTAAAAGCACCGGCAACCTCCTCGGCGGAAGCGGCGCTTTCGTCCTTGAAGATTTCTCCAGGAACACTTTCCCCTGCATTTTCGCCAAATGTGACTTCCTATACGGCGCAGGTAGGAGCCAGCGTCGATAAGCTGGCGGTCAGCGCGAGTGCGAAGGACAGCAAGGCGAAAGTCCTTGTCAGCGGTGATTCCGGCTTAAAGGTAGGTGCTAATACCGTTGTCTGCAAGGTGACGGCGGAGGATGGACAGACAACTAAGAGCTACACGATCACAGTCAATAAGCTCGATACGGTCGATGTGCCGTCAGAGGCGGAGACAGGGGCTGAAACAGAGGCAGTTGGGACAACGCCGGTTGTGAAAAACGGGCTGGATGTGGAAATAGACGGCGTTTCCTATACGGTGGCGACGGAATTTGATGCCTCCCTGCTTCCGGAAGGATATACGCAGTCTACCTGTACTTATGGCGGTTCAGAGGTCCAGTGTGGAAATGGCAATGACCTGACGCTTTTGTATTTGCAGGGTGCCGATGGAAATGGTGCATTTTATATTTATATACCGGAATCCGGTGTGTTATCGCCGTATGTGACGATCGATGTGACAGCAAAGTCGATTCTGGTGCTTCCACCGGATGAGTCGGTTCAGATTCCGGATGGATTTATGGAGACGACCATTCAGTTAAACGGCACGTATAAAGTGCAGGGCTGGGTGTGGAAGAGCGATGAACAGCAGAAGTATTGTGTCGTATATGGTATGAATGAGAGCGGCGAGAAGTCGCTGTATCGGTATGATATTGCAGAAAAGACCTTCCAGCGGTATTTTGAAGACCCGTCTCTGGCAACTAAATACGATGATGCACAAGTGGAAGAGATTGTAGATAAGTACAACGCACTTTGCAGGGATTATAATATCCGCTTTGTCATGCTTGCGGTTCTGGGCGTAGCGTGTGTAATCTTGTTCTTTATCGTGATCAATCTTCTGCTCAAGCGGAAAGAGTGGAGAGAGGAAGCGCAGGCAGCCGGAGGCAGACAGAGGTCCAAGCGTCGTCCGTCATCGCCGAATGCACGACCGGCGGCAGACGCACGGGTGAAACGAGGCACTGGGCGCGACAAGAGAGAAGATGGGGAAATGATGCCGGCAAGACCGGCAGCGCGGAGTGAGAAGGAGCGCATGGCAGCGGATGACAGACGCCGCCCGTCCGCAGAGCGGATGGAGGAAGGGCGTCGGAGTGCGCGCCGAACCCAAGAGACGCTGGAGACAAGACCGGTTCGCCGGGAGCGGGAAGAGGAGCGCGAGATGCAGCCGGTCCGCCGGACAAGGGAAGATGAGCGCGCGTCCCAGCCTGTTCGCCGAGAGCGGAGTATGGAGGCAGCATCGGCAGACCGCGCAAAACGGATGCCGGAGGAAAGACGTCGCCGGGAAGCAGGAAGCGAAAATCGTTCCGAACGCGTTCGTAGAGAAATGCCAGAAGAAAGCAGTCCGGCTTGTGTCCGCAGAGAGGCATCAGAAGAAGAACGTCTGCAGCGCACCCGCAGAGATGCGGCAGAGGAAAGCCATTCAGAGCGTCCGCGCAGAACTTCGGCAGACGGAAGCCGCGCAGAGCGGGAACGCCAGGCAGTGGCAGAAAGCCGACGCACAGAACGGGAACGTGCCGTTTCAGCAAAAGAAAGCCGCCTGCAGCGCGATTACACGCCTGCATCGGCGCATCGTGCGGCGAAAGAGTCTGCAGCATCGGGAGAACGCCGGAATGCGCGCCCGGCGATTTATGTGCGCCCGGCATCCCGCTCGGAGCTTTACTACACGCTGGAACGGGAGGAATACGGTGATCGCCCAACGAGATATGAGTCGGAATCAGAGCGATCCAGACGCGCCCGCGAGGCAAAAGCCCGGTTAGAGCGGGATCGGCGTGATGAGGATGGATTTGAGTATATCGATGATCCGAAGTAAATAAAAGAGGAAAAGATGGATATCTGTCCAGAAGATTTCTGGCGGGTATCTGTCTTTTCTTTTATATTGATTTTTTTTGTAACAAGTTCACACAATTAACACAGTTTTACAGTTGACGAAAACATCTGTTTGTTATACAATCTATATAACAAATGATAAAACAGGCGGCTGACTGTATTTAGAAACGGGGTCTGCCGTCAGAATGAAAGATGGTGGAGTATGATTGTAGAGATTGATTTTAACAGTGAGGAAGCGCTTTATATTCAGCTCATAAACCAGATCATCATCGGGATTGCGACCGACCAGATCCGGGAGGGCGATACGCTGCCATCCGTGCGCCAGTTAGCGGATAACATCGGAATTAACATGCACACGGTCAACAAGGCATATTCTGTACTGAAACAGGAAGGTTTTCTGCGTGTGGACCGCCGCCGCGGGGCAGTGATTGCACTTGACACGGATAAGATGCGGACGATCTCGGAGATGCGCCGGGATCTCAGTGTAATTCTGGCAAGAGGTGTCTGTAAAAATGTGAGCCGCGAGGAGGTTCACAATCTGGTGGATTCCATTTATGACGCATTTACAGCGGAATAGCAGGTTCCGGCTGCGGGCGATGGTTTTTGTGTATTGGAACCGTTGCGGGATGTGTATGTTGGGAGGATAAATTATGCTGTGTGAGAAATGTGGGATTCGCGAAGCGAATATTAAATATACAGAAGTGTTTAACGGCGTCAAGACAGAGCATAATCTCTGCGCCCAGTGCGCGAAAGAGATGGATCTGGGACCGTACTCGGCACTGATTGAGGGAGAATTTCCGCTTGGAAAACTGCTTTCGAGCCTTTTGGGACTGACGGATGCGTCTGCCAGCCAGGCACCGAAAGAGGATGTGGTATGCCCGACCTGCGGCACGACGTATGAAGAATTTATCAAGAACAGCCGTTTCGGATGCGCGGACTGTTATCATGTGTTTGATCCGTTGCTTGGAGAGAAAATTAAGAAATTGCAGGAAAATTCGAGCCATACCGGCAAACATCCGAAGATCCAGCCGCGCAGTCAGGCGGCTGCAGAGGTGACGAAGAAAGGAGAACTGGAATTCAGCCCGGAAGAGCAGATTAAGCAGCTGAAACGCAGGCTGGAAGCGGCGTTGCAGGAAGAAGACTATGAGACGGCTGCTGCCTGCCGGGATAAGATACACAGTCTGGAAGGAGAGATGAGACATGACGAAATGGTTTGAGGAAGTGGCGAATGATGCGTCCAATATCGTTTCCAGCCGGGTGCGTCTGTCTCGGAACTGGGAGGAATATAAATTTCCGAGCCGTCTGGAGCCGGATGAGGCGCGGACGATGATTGCCCGTTTAAAACAGAATTTCCGCGATCTGGGTGACCGGGACGGTCAGTTTTATGAATATGAAGATCTGGAATTGATGGAGAAGCTTGACCGCACCGCATTGCGGGAACGGCGGCTTTTAAACCGCACGCTGGCGGAGAAGACGACGCCGGGCGGGATCCTCTGTTCGGAGGATGAGCGGGTCAGCATGGTATTAAATGCGGACGATCATATCCGGTTACAGGTGCTGGCATCGGGACTCGATCTGCAAGAATGTTATGCAAAAGCGGATGCGCTGGATGATTATATCAACGAGAAGATTCCGTATGCATTTAATGAGAAATATGGATATCTGACGTCCTATCCGACGAATGTCGGAACAGCAATGAAGGCGTCCGTGGTCGTGCATCTGCCGTCTCTGACAATGAATAAGAAATTTCAGGAACTTCTGGGCGATATGGGACGTTTCGGCACGACCGTGCGCGGCGTTTATGGCAGAGGCAATGAAAACTACGGCGATTTGTACGAGGTAGTCAATCAGAAGACACTCGGCATCACCGAACAAGAGATTCTGGAGCTGGTAGCCAACGTGGCGGGGCAGCTCTCGGCGCAGGAAAATCAGTTCCGCGAGGTTTCTCTGTCGAGGCACCGCCTGGAGCGGGAGGATGAGGCGTACAAGTCCTACGGCGTTCTGAAATATGCGCGTCGGATGACGCTCAAGGAAGCGATGACATTTCTATCTCATGTCTGGGCGGGCATCGCGGACGGGCTGTTAAAACCGGCGGAATTTGTGAGCATTTACCGCCTGATGATCGGCATCCAGCCGGCAAACTTACAGAAACGTTCGAGCAAGCCGTTGGGACGTGAGGAATTGGAGGCAGAGCGGGCGCGGTATCTGCGGGAGGAACTGCCGAAGCTGGTGTAAAGTAAAAAGAAACAGGAGGAACAGTAAAATGATCGATCGTTTTACTCAGAAAGCCAGAGAAGCGATCCGTCTGGCAGTCGAGACAGCGCAGGAGCTGGAACACGGCTATGTGGGGACGGAGCATCTGCTTTTAGGACTGATAAAAGAGGAAACTGGCGTGGCGGCAGCGGTTCTGGCAGAACATGATGTGACAGAAGAGCGTGTCATGGAACTGATGGAGCGTCTGATAAGCCCGGCAGTGGCGACTCAGGTAGAGGGACAGATTGAGTATACGCCGGGGGCGCGCGCCGTGCTGCAGGCGAGTTATGATGAGGCGGTTTTTTTCAAAGCGCCTCTGATTGGAACGGAGCACATCCTGATTGCCATCATCAAGGATGGAAAATCAACTGCGTGCCGTTTACTCAATACAATGAATGTTAATATTCAGAAATTATATGTGGATCTGATGGGGGCTATGGGCGATGACGCGCCGTCCGAGGCAGCGGAAGATGCGGCAGCAGGACGGGTGCGTCCGGAGAAAGGCAATACACCGAATCTGGACAATTTCAGCCGGGATCTGACCCAGATGGCGCGGGACGGAAAGCTCGATCCAGTCATCGGCAGGGAACGGGAAATGAAACGTGTTATTCAGATTTTAAGCCGCCGGACGAAGAATAATCCGTGCCTGATCGGGGAACCAGGCGTCGGAAAGACGGCGGTTGTGGAAGGTCTGGCACAGTTCATTGTTTCCGGCAATGTACCGGAGACGATCGCGAAAAAGCGGGTTGTCAGTCTCGATTTGTCCGGCATGGTCGCAGGATCCAAGTACCGCGGTGAGTTCGAAGAGCGGATTAAGAAGGTACTTGCCGAGGTGCGGGAGAGTGGAAATGTGCTCTTGTTTATTGACGAGATTCACACGATCATCGGCGCAGGCGGCGCGGAGGGCGCGATCGATGCCTCTAATATCCTGAAACCGTCGCTGGCGAGGGGCGAGATTCAGCTCATTGGTGCGACGACGCTGGAAGAATACCGCAAATACATCGAAAAAGATGCGGCCTTGGAACGCCGGTTTCAGCCGGTTATGGTGGATGAGCCGACGGAGGCGGAATCCATTGAGATTTTGAAGGGGCTTCGCAGCCGCTATGAGGAACATCACAAGGTGACGATCCAGGATGAGGCACTGGTGGCAGCGGTGCGCCTGTCTGCCCGCTATATCAATGACCGTTTCCTGCCGGACAAGGCGATCGATCTGATCGATGAAGCATCCTCGAAGTTGCGTCTGACTGTATATACGGAGCCGGAGGAGATTAAAAAGCTCGAAGCGGAGATCAAAAAACTCGAAGGTCAGAAGGAAGAGGCGATCAAGGCTGAAGCCTATGAGAAAGCCGGTGAGATCAAGAAGAAGCAGCAGAAAAAGCAGGAAAAGATTGAAAAGATTCGTGAAAAATGGGAAAAAGAGAAAAATTCACGCAAGTTAGTGGTCGGTGAAAATGAGATTGCGGACATTGTTTCTGACTGGACGAAGATTCCGGTTCGCAAGCTGGCAGAAGAAGAGTCAGAGCGGCTGTTGAAACTGGAGTCCATTCTGCATGAGCGTGTGGTCGGACAGGAGGAAGCTGTATCCGCCGTGGCGCGTGCGATCCGCCGTGGTCGTGTGGGACTCAAGGATCCGAAGCGGCCGATCGGTTCGTTTCTGTTCCTGGGGCCGACGGGTGTCGGAAAAACAGAGCTTTCCAAGGCGCTCTCGGAGGCGATGTTTGGCACGGAAAATGCGATGATCCGCGTTGATATGTCGGAGTACATGGAGAAACACAGCGTTTCTAAGATGATCGGTTCGCCGCCAGGATATGTTGGCTACGAGGAGGGCGGACAGCTCAGCGAGAAGGTGCGTCGCAATCCATATTCGGTTATTCTCTTTGATGAGATTGAAAAAGCGCATCCGGATGTATTTAACATTCTGCTGCAGATCCTCGATGACGGGCACATTACGGACGCACAGGGACGGAAGGTGGATTTCAAGAACACGATTCTGATTATGACCTCCAATGCGGGCGCTGAAAATATTATTTCCCCGAAGCGGCTTGGATTCTCGTCGGAGAGCGGTGAGAAAGCGGATTATGCGTTTATGAAAGAGCGCGTGATGGAGGAAGTGCGCCGGATGTTTAAACCGGAGTTTTTAAACCGAATCGATGAGATTTTAGTATTCCATCCTCTGACGAAGGAGAATATCAAGACGATCGCGGGCATTCTGCTGCGCGGCATCAAGAAAAGGACGGAGGATCAGCTTGGAATGACGCTCACGATCACAGATGATGCGATCGATTTCCTGGCAGACAAGGGATATGATTCCAAATATGGTGCAAGACCGTTGCGCCGGACGATCCAGACGCAGATCGAGGATCAGCTTTCTGAGAAGATCCTGGAAGGCACGATCCGGAAAAAAACAGAGGTTCGGATTGAAAAAGATGGCGATCAGCTGAAATTTGAGACGGTCTAAAGGGCTGGAAGCGAAAAGACTGGTAAACCCGGTCGAAGTGTGTTAAAATGATACTACTGAGTAACTGTGTAAGTGCGGAGCAGTTGCGATATTGATTAAAAGGATACTAGGAGGATAAAGCATTATGCCAGTAGTTAGCGAGTTAATCCGCATCGAGGATGACGGAACCATCAGTTTTGGCAATTATATGTTAGCAGCAAAGTCCAAGCTGCAGGATTTTGAATTTCAGGGCGATCTTTATAAGGTAAAAACATTCGGCGAGATTACCAAGCTGGAGCGCAACGGAATGTTCGTATATGAGTCGGTACCGGGCACGGCAGTCAATCATTTCCAGGCGGGAGATACTTCCGTACAGTTTTCGGTTGAGGGCGAGAAGGATGCTCAGATTACCATTCAGTTAGAGGATGAGCGTGAGTATGAGGTATATGTAGACGGCGTATCGGTCGGTGGCATGAAGACCAACGTCAGCGGCAAACTGGTACTGAGCGTGGAGCTGAACCCGGGCAAGGCAACCGCAATCCGGATTGAAGCCAGATAAGGAAAAGAAAAACAAAACGTTACGTACAAGTTACAATGCATGAGATGAAAGCTGCTGCATGGCAGGAATGGCGGGCGTGTGCGCCGGAAGCCGGTTTCCGCCATGCAGCAGCTTTTTGTGTAATAAGAAATATGAGAAGAAGTGTTTGGAAAGGAATCAGCATGGCAAAGGCAAAATCAACGGGATTTTTCTGCAGGGAATGCGGTTATGAATCTTCCAAATGGATGGGGCAGTGCCCGGCGTGTAAGGCGTGGAATACGATGGTGGAAGCGCCGTCCGCATCGGCATCATCCGGTACGGCAGCAGGGCGGTATGCGGCAGCGGCTTCGCTGACGTCGGCACCGGGGAAACGGGTTGGCGCGCAGGCAAAGCCGGTCAGCTTAGATGAAATTGAGCTTTCCGATACGGATCGGACGAAAACTGGATTTGCAGAACTTGACCGGGTGCTTGGAAGCGGCGTGGTGCGTGGCTCCCTGGTGCTGGTCGGCGGAGATCCGGGAATCGGAAAATCAACCCTGCTTCTGCAGGTCTGCCGGAACCTGGCAGGACAGGAACAAAAGGTTTTATACGTCTCCGGCGAGGAGTCATTAAAACAGATTAAACTGCGGGCAAGCCGGATCGGGACGGTGCGCGGACCACTTTCGTTCTTGAGTGAGACGAACCTGGATACGATCGCGGAGGTGATCCGGGAGGTGCGCCCGGATGTGGTCGTGATCGACTCGATCCAGACCATGTTTATCGAGGCGGCAGGTTCCGCACCGGGCAGTGTCAGCCAGGTAAGAGAGTGCACCGGCGTCCTGATGCAGCTCGCAAAAGGACTGGGTGTGACAGTCTTTATCGTCGGTCATGTGACGAAAGAGGGTGTTGTGGCGGGACCGCGTATGCTGGAACATATGGTCGATACAGTGCTATATTTTGAGGGCGATCGCCATGCGTCCTACCGGATTCTGCGGGGAGTGAAGAATCGTTTCGGTTCGACCAATGAGATCGGCGTGTTTGAGATGCGGGAGGAAGGACTGGCGGAGGTGCCGAATCCATCCGAATTTATGCTGGAAGGGCGCCCGGCGGAGGCATCCGGTGCGGTGACTGCCTGCTCGATGGAGGGAACCCGCCCGATTCTTCTGGAAGTGCAGGCGCTGGTGTCAAAGACGAATTTCGGACTGCCGCGGCGGACGGCAGCGGGCGTCGATTACAACCGTGTGAACCTGCTCATGGCAGTGTTGGAAAAACGATGCCGTTATGCCCTGTCCGGGTACGATGCATATGTCAACATTGCAGGCGGCATGAAGATGAACGAGCCGGCGCTTGACCTTGCGATCGTGATGGCGCTGATTTCCAGCTATAAAGACCGTCCGCTGGATGAGAAAACGATCGTATTTGGCGAGGTCGGACTCTCCGGAGAGGTGCGCGCCGTCTCGATGGCAGAGCAGAGAGTCCATGAGGCAGTCAAGATGGGATTTACAAGATGCATTCTTCCGATGGTCAATGTCAGTAAATTGAAACCAAGGTCGGATATCCGGCTGGAAGGGGTGGCAAATGTGCGGGAGGCGATTGGGCTGCTGTAGGTTGCTTGGATTTTGGGAAAATTTAAGAAAAATAATATTAGCGTAATGTGAGTAACAGCAAATTTGTCTCAGTGGGAGTTGGGGCTCCGACTGAGATAAACGCTCCGTGAGGATGCGCAGTGATTCTGATAGGAATATGTCAGCTTCGCTGACCAGAATCACGCGTCAAGTCTCACGGACGTTCAACTTGAATGTTAAAAAAAACAAAAAACGCCAATGACTCATCTCTGAATCACTGACGCCTTTAGAAGCAGGGGAAGAGGGATTCGAACCCCCATTAACGGTTTTGGAGACCGTTGCTCTGCCATTGAACTATTCCCCTTCGTTGCTGACTCAGTTATAATATCATAGCCATAACGAAAAGTCAACAATTTTTTTGTGATTTTTCATTTTTTTTGATTTAATATATTTTTTTCCATTTATTAAGTATCATTCATCATTTTATATGGAAACTAGAGATCAGGATAATTTGGTAAAAGAGAATTTGTGTGCTCATGCTGGGTGGAAAATCACAATGAATATTTAGTTCAACTGCCCAAAACCAATCCGTTAAACCATTTGATGTATATAAATAATGACAATATATCATGAAATGAATACGACGATAGTTCTAGACGTCGGAATATTTTACTAAGAAACACTCTGCTTTTTTGGTAAAAATCATGTATTAAAAATATGCGGTATAAAAGAAATCAAATTGACATTCGACAAAAATCATGCTATAAACACTGAATAAATCTTTATGGTTTTAAATGTGCCTAAAAAACGGAGGAAAAAATTCTGTTGGTACATTCAGTAAAAAGGAGTTGTTTATTATGAAACAGAGAAAAATTATGCTGAAAACGATAGAAGATGCAAAGAAATTTGTCAATGCTTCTATGAAATGCGATTTTGATATTGATGTTTTTTATAACCGTGTTGTCATTGACGCCAAGTCGATTCTGGGAGTTATGAGCCTGGATCTGACACAGATTCTGACCGTTGAGTACATGGGCGAGGATGCAGAGTATGAGGCGTTTCTTGACACGATGGAAGCGAACAATGTGACAGCGGCATAAAAGGGCTGGAGGGCTGGTTCAAGCGGAACATAGATATCATAGATATTTTGGAAGGATATGTATGACCCGAATCGGTATGATGAAAGAAAAGTTGATAGTACGAAAATAAAGAAAGACTGCGGGTGCCGGAGAGAAGATGGTGTCTGCAGTCTTTTTGATAGACATATATATGTACTCTCGGAGTCTTTCTGCACGTGCTTTTGTGGCTGATTTTCCGCCAGCCGCACCCGAATTTCATCAACGTACGCGCCGCGTACGCCTCAGAAATTTGGGCACAACTGACAAAAAATCATTTCACAAAATCAAGCACAGAAAGATTCCGAGAGTACATGTATGGGGAAGGGAGGAACCACACATGGAGCTGACCGGCAGGCAGATACGGATCTCCGTCCGCAATCTGGTTGAGTTCGTTCTGCGTTCGGGGGATATTGATAACCGGCGCACGGCGGGTGCACAGAAAGAGGCGATGTTAGCTGGAGGACGGATGCACCGGAAGATACAGCGGCGGATGGGCTCAGGGTATCAGGCGGAGGTGTCGCTGCGCCATTCGGTGGAGGAGGACGGATTCCAAATCGTGGTCGAGGGGCGTGCGGATGGAATCATCCGGGATGGAAAAGATGTCACGATCGATGAGATCAAGTGTGTTTACCAGGATGTAAACTGTCTGGAAGAAGCGGTTGGCGTGCATATGGCGCAGGCGCGCTGTTATGGCTATATCTATGGATTACAGGAAGCGCTGGACGAAGTGACACTGCAGCTCAACTACTGTAATCTGGAGACGGAGGAGATCCGCCGCTTTCAGGAGATCCAGACGATGGACGAACTTTCTGAATGGTTTGCTGGTCTGATCCATGAATATGTCAAATGGGCGCGTTACCTCTATCACAACGGGCTGCGACGTGATGAATCAATCAAAGCGCTCGAATTTCCCTATCCATACCGAGCGGGACAGCGGGATCTGGCGGTGGCGGTTTACCGGACGCTGGAGCGCGGGCGCAGGCTGTTTGTCCAGGCCCCGACCGGGATTGGAAAGACTCTTTCGACGGTATTTCCGGCGCTTAAAGCGATCGGGGAAGGGCATGGGCAGAAACTCTTTTACCTGACGGCGAAGACGATCACGCGGACGGTGGCGGAAGAGGCGCTGGCGATTTTGCGGGAACGCGGGCTGTATTTTCGTTCGGTCACGATCACGGCAAAGGAAAAGTTGTGTATTTTGGAAAAACCGGTGTGCAATCCGGAAATGTGCCCGCGTGCGAAAGGGCATTTTGACCGTGTCAACGATGCGGTGTATGAAATTTTGCATCAGGAATTTGGAATCACGCGTTCGGTAATTTTAGAGTATGCGGAAAAATTTCAGGTCTGCCCGTTTGAGTTCTGCCTCGATATTTCTTCGTTTGTGGATGGGATCATCTGCGATTATAATTATGTCTTTGACCCGGATGTGCGCTTGAAACGTTATTTTGCGGATGGGGCGGAGGGAGACTATTTCTTCCTGATGGATGAAGCTCACAATCTGGTATCGCGCGCGCGGGAAATGTATAGTGCTTCTATTATAAAGGAAGAAGTGCTTTTGACGAAAAAGGTACTGGGACATCGTGCGCCGGCGCTGGGGCGGCAGCTTACAAGGTTAAATAAGGCGCTTCTGGAGATGAAGCGGGAGTGCGACGGCTACCAGGTGCTTAAGGATGCCGGACATCTGGTTTCAGTGTTAAACAGTGTTTTTGGAGAAATGGAAAAGTATCTGGAAAAGCCGGGTGGGGAAGATGGACGGGACACGATTCTGGATTTTTATTTTTCGGTGCGACATTTTTTAAATATGTATGAGCGGGTCGATGAGCATTACAGGATTTATACGGAACTTCTGCCGTCCGGCGAATTTGTCATCCGGCTTTATTGTGTCAATCCGATTGAAAATCTGGCGCAGTGCCTGTCGCAGGGGAAAGCGGCGGTCTTTTTCTCGGCAACGCTTCTGCCGCTCCGGTATTACCGGATGCTTCTGTCGGATCAGGAGGAGGACTATACGGTCTATGTGCCGTCCCCGTTTCCGCAGGAGCGGCGTCTTCTGCTGGCGGCGACGGATGTGACGAGCCGGTATACGCGGCGCAATGAGACGGAATACCGGCGGGTGCTGCACTACATTCAGGCGATGGCAAGTGCAAAAAAAGGCAATTATATTGTGTTCTTCCCGTCGTACCAGTATATGAACCGGGTGCGGGAAGTGGAAAAACGTTTTGGGAAAACCGGAAAAAGTATGGAAGTTTTGATCCAGGATTCTCACATGACCGAGGAGGAACGGGAAGCATTTTTACAGAAATTTTCTCCCGAACGAACAGCTGAACGTGATACCTCCCTGGTGGCGTTCTGCGTGATGGGCGGTCTGTTTTCGGAGGGAATCGATTTGACAGGCAACCGGCTGATCGGCGTGATCGTGGTCGGAACCGGGCTCCCGATGGTATGCACGGAGCAGAAAATTTTGCAGGGATATTTTGAAGAAGAGGGAAAAGATGGATTTGCATATGCCTACCAGTATCCGGGCATGAATAAGGTACTCCAGGCGGCAGGGCGGGTCATCCGGACCGCGTCCGATCAGGGCGTCATCCTTTTACTGGATGACCGGTTCTGGCGTCGGGAGTACCGGGAATTATTTCCAAGGGAATGGAGCGATGTCAAACGAGTCAGTCTTTCGTCTCTGGAGCAGGAGCTCCAGGCGTTTTGGAGCCGTTTTCCAGAAGTTCAATAAATTCACGCGATGCCTGTGAGATCGGCATTGTCTCATTGTGGACGACGACGAGCTGGCGCGGCGGCAGGGCTTCAGTCAGGGTCAGGGCATAAAGCTCCTTTTCGCCAGCCGGGAGACAGAAATCCGGGACAAATGCGATGCCGAGACCGATGCGCGCCAGATCGATGAGCAGATCGTTGCTGCTTAATTCAATCTCCGGTACGAGGTCGAGCTGGTGCTTCTGGAACATGTTGTGCAGAAATTCGCTGGTGGTACTCTTGCGATCCAGCATGAGGATTGGGAGCGCCTGCAGCTCGCGCAGTGTAACCGGGCGGTCTTTCATCGGAAAATAGGTCTCATTGGCGACGAATATATCGTTGAATTCGCGCAGCACATGGATATTCTGCGTTCCACCGAGCCCGGAGTTTGGATAGTTCGTCAGAATAAAATCGACCTGACCGTTGTCCAGAAGCCGCGCACATTCGATGGAGGTACGGTTGGTAACCTTGATGTGGATATTCGGGTAGCGCTTGTGAAATTCGCTTAAAAATGGCACCAGATAATAGCGGCAGATCGTATCGCTTGCGCCAATGCGGAGCTGACCGCCGTTTAAGCTGTTAGAGTCGAGCAGTTGGTTTTCGCCCTGACGGATCAGGTTCATTGCCGGTTCCACGTGCTTGAGTAGGATCTCGCCTTCAGGGGTAAGCTGTACTTTTTTTGTGCTGCGGATGAAAAGAGTCTGGTTCAGTTTCTTCTCCAGTACCTTGATCGACTGGCTGACCGCCGACTGGGAGATGAAAAGCTGCTTAGATGCCTCGGAGAAACTTAACGTCGAGGCTACGTGGTAAAATACTTTATATAATTCATAGTTGATATCCATTTATTAGTCCTCCTTATAGAACTGTATTCAGTGTAACATGATTGAAGGGCGGAGTCAATAATGATTGTATCTGTGTCTTGTTTGTGATAAAATGACGGAATCATCTTAGAAGTATGTATTTTTTAGGAGGGAATACCACATGGAATCTAATACATTTTATGATATTTACTTAGAGGAACTGAAAAATCTCCCGCAGGGCACGCCGGAGGAGGAAGCGGCGCTTCTGAAAAAACTGACGGAGGGGGACAAGACAGCGGCTTCCCGTCTGACGGAGTTAAAACTGGCGAAGGCGGTTCAGATCGCGGAGGAGTACCACGATCGGGGACTTCCGGCGGGCGATCTGGTGCAGGAGGCAAATATGGCGCTGTTTCTGTTCGCAAGTGAGTACGAAAACGGTGATTTCGACGCGCAGATGGAGAAAAAGGTGCGCGCGGCGATCGAGGATGCGCTGCAGATTCAGAACCGCGAGACGAAGATCGAGGAGGAGATGGCGGCGCGTGTTAATGTCCTCAAGGATATTTCTGCGAGCATGGCGCGGGAGCTGGGACGTGAAGCGACCCTTGCGGAATTGGCGGAGCGCATGAAGATGAGCGAGGATGAGATCCGTGACATCATGAAGCTGACGATGGACGCGATGAAGGTCAGCGGTCAGGCGGCAGAGATGGCTCAGAAAGAGATAGATGAACAGGAGTAATAGAAAATGCTGTTTTATTTGGTACGCCACGGTCAGACCGACTGGAACCGGGCGGGAAAGATACAGGGAACGACGGATATTCCGCTGAACGAAACAGGACGGCAGCAGGCGGAGCAGCTTGCCACTGTCCTGAAAGAAAGGAGCGGCTATCCGGCAAAAACGCGGATCGATGCGGTCTATGCCAGCCCGCTTGCGCGTGCATTCCAGACGGCGGAGATCCTGGCCAAGGAAGAAAAATTACCGCTCCGCCGACTGACGGGGCTGCGGGAGCGCGATTTTGGATGCTGGGAAGGCAAAAGCTGGCAGCAGGTGGAAGCAGAGTACCCGGATGAATTTCATCTGTGGAGGGAACAGCCGATGGTCGGCATCCCGTCCGGCGGAGAATCAAGAAAATCCTGCGAGGCGCGGAGTGAACGGGCGATCCGACAGATTTTGGAGGAGACAGCCGGGGATGCGGTGATCGTGGCGCACGGTGGGATCCTCGTCTTTTTGATGAATTATCTGCTCCGTTTCCATCGGGAGCCGCAGGAGATCATTGTGGCGAATGCCAGTCTGTCGGTTGTTTCGTATGACCGTTCGACGGGGATGGGAAAGCTGCTTGCACTGAATGAGACAGGGACGTTGGAACAGTAACCAATAAGATATGTTAATAAAAAATATTAAATATATTAATTTTACTAATCTATAAAAATTGTGTATGATAAAGGCAGATGCTAGAAGAAGGCATTTGCCTTTTATGCTAAAAAATGAATGTATTTTACAGAACATGAAACATTAAAATACGAAAAAACAGGAGGAAAACATGAGCGTAAGACGTATTTTCGTTGAGAAAAAACCGGAATTTGCCGTATTGGCTCACGATCTGAAAGAGGAGATCGCAAGCTATCTGGGGATCGACACGATCACCGATGTCCGCGTACTGATCCGCTATGATATTGAGGATGTATCGGAGGATGCATATCAGAAAGCGCTGATTACTATCTTCTCTGAGCCGCCGGTTGATTTTGTCTATGAGGAGGCATTCCCGTCCAAGGAAGGCGATACGATCTTTTCCGTTGAGTTCCTGCCGGGACAGTTCGATCAGAGAGCCGATTCCGCAGAACAGTGTGTGAAACTTCTGAATGAAGAGGAAAATCCGGTGATCCGTTCCGCGACAACTTATGTTATTTCCGGAACACTGACCGCGGAGCAGATCGAGGGCATCAAGTCCCTGTGCATTAACCCGGTGGATTCCCGTGAGAATAACAACGCAAAGCCGGAAACGCTGGTAACGGTATTTGAGCAGCCGGAGGATGTCAAGATTTTCGATGGTTTCTGCGGTTATGGCGAGGCAGAGTTAAAAGAACTCTACGATTCCCTGAACCTTGCGATGACGTTCAAGGATTTCGAGCATATCCACAACTACTTTAAAAACGAAGAGAAGAGAGATCCGTCTGTGACCGAGATCCGCGTGCTGGATACATATTGGTCCGATCACTGCCGTCATACGACCTTCCAGACTGAGTTAAAGGACGTTACCTTTACAAAGGGCGATTACAATGAGCCGATGGAAGCTTCCTACAAACAGTATCTGGCAGATCGCGAGGTTCTCTACAAAGATCGCGATGACAAGTTTGTCTGCCTGATGGATCTGGCTGTTCTCGCTATGAAGAAGCTTCGCCGTGAAGGCAAGCTGGAGGATCTGGAGGAGTCTGAGGAGATCAATGCCTGCAGTATCGTAGTTCCGGTTACCATCGACGGCAAGGAAGAAGAGTGGCTGGTAAACTTTAAGAATGAGACCCACAACCATCCGACCGAGATTGAGCCGTTTGGCGGCGCTGCCACCTGCTTAGGCGGTGCTATCCGTGACCCGCTTTCCGGACGTACCTATGTATATCAGGCTATGCGTGTGACCGGTGCGGCTGATCCGACCCGTCCGATGTCGGAGACACTGCACGGCAAACTTCCGCAGAAGCGCATCGTAAAGGATGCAGCACATGGCTACAGCTCCTACGGTAACCAGATCGGTCTTGCTACCGGCTATGTAAAAGAGATTTATCATCCAAATTATGTGGCAAAACGTATGGAGATCGGTGCTGTTATGGCAGCAGCTCCGCGCAAAAACGTCATCCGTGAGACTTCCGATCCGGGCGATGTAATCATCCTGATGGGTGGACGTACCGGCCGTGATGGTATTGGCGGCGCAACCGGTTCTTCCAAGGTACATACCGAGGAGTCCATCGAGGTCTGCGGCGCAGAGGTTCAGAAGGGCAATGCACCGACCGAGCGTAAATTACAGAGACTGTTCCGCCGCCCGGAGGTCAGCCGTCTGATCAAGAAGTGTAACGACTTTGGCGCCGGCGGCGTGTCGGTAGCGATCGGTGAGTTAGCTGACGGACTTCAGATTGACCTTGATAAGGTTCCGAAGAAATATGCAGGTCTGGACGGAACGGAGATTGCGATTTCCGAGTCACAGGAGCGTATGGCTCTGGTGGTAGACCCGAAAGATGTTGATAAGATGCTTGCTTATGCAGCAGAAGAGAACCTGGAGGCAGTTCCGGTTGCCGTTGTTACCGAGTCCCCGCGCCTGGTTCTGAACTGGAGAGGCAAGACGATCGTAGATTTAAGCCGTGCATTCCTGGATACCAACGGTGCTCATCAGGAGACAACCGTTACCGTTGAGGTTCCGACCAGGGAAGGCAATGTATTTGATAAACAGGAAGTAAAGGATGTCAAAGGAAAATGGCTGTCCATGCTTTCTTCCTTAAATGTATGCTCCCAGAAGGGTCTGGTTGAGATGTTCGACAGCACCGTGGGCGCAAGCAGTGTATTCCTGCCATACGGCGGTGTCCACCAGATGACCGAGACACAGGCGATGGTGGCAAAACTGCCGATGAGCGAGGGCAAATGCGATACTGTTACCATGATGAGCTACGGCTATGATCCGTACCTGTCCAGCTGGAGCCCGTACCACGGCGCTACTTACGCAGTGCTGGATTCTGTTGCTAAGATCGTGGCAAACGGCGGTGATTTCCACAAGATCCGCTTTACCTTCCAGGAGTACTTCAAACGTATGACGGAAGATCCGAAGAGATGGGGCACACCGTTCTCCGCTCTGCTCGGTGCTTACAGTGCGCAGCTCGGATTTGGACTTCCGTCCATCGGCGGCAAGGACAGCATGTCCGGCAGCTTCTATGATGAAGAGCACGGCGAAATCGATGTACCGCCGACACTGGTTTCCTTTGCAGTTGATATTTCCGATACCAAACACGTGGTATCTCCGGAATTTAAGAAAGCGGGCAGCAAGATTGTTCTCTTTACCATCGAGAAAGATGCACATGACCTGCCGGTATACAGCCAGATCATGGATGGTTACGAGAAAATCTACCGCGATATGGAGTCTGGAAAGATTATTTCCGCATATGCGGTTGAGGGTGCAGGTGTGGCAGAGGCTGTCAGCAAGATGGCATTTGGTAACCGCCTGGGCGTAAAGATTGAGCACAATGTAGATCCGAGAGACTTCTTCGCTGCTGGCTGGGGCAATATTGTCTGCGAGGTTCCGGACGGCAAGGTAGGCGAGCTGTCCATTCCGTACACCGTGATCGGTGAGGTAACCGACAAGGGAACCTTCGAGTATGGCAGTACCGTGATCTCCATGGAAGAGGCTCTGAAAGCATGGACCGGAACCCTGGAGAAAGTGTTCCCGACCGCTTCCGGCGCACCGATGAAGGCAGCAGAAGAGACACTTTACAATACCGATAAGGTATATGTATGTAAACATAAAGTGGCAAAACCAACTGTATTTATTCCGGCAATGCCGGGTACCAACTGCGAGCTGGACAGCGCGAAAGCGTTTGAGGCAGCCGGAGCGGAGACGATTGTGCGTGTATTCCGCAACCAGAATGCATCCGATATCCGTTCTTCCATCGAGCAGTACAAAGAGGATATCAAGAAATCCCAGATCATCATGTTCCCGGGTGGATTCTCCGCAGGTGATGAGCCGGATGGTTCGGCTAAATTCTTCGCTACGGTATTCCGCAACGAGGCGATGATGGAGGAGATCGACAAACTGCTTCATGACCGGGATGGCCTGGTACTGGGTATCTGCAATGGCTTCCAGACATTAATCAAACTGGGACTTTTAACCGGAGGCAAGATTGAGCCTCAGAAAGCAGATTCCCCGACTCTGACAACCAACAACATTGGACGCCACATTTCCCGCATGGCATACTTAAAGGTTGTATCTAACCTGTCCCCGTGGCTCAGAAAAGCAGAGCTGGGAGGCGTATACTGCAACCCGATGTCCCATGGTGAAGGACGTTTCGTAGCCAACGAGGAGTGGCTTGCAAAACTTCGCGCAAATGGTCAGATCGCGATCCAGTACAGCGATCCGAACGGAAACTTATCCGTCAGCGAGGAGTGGAACCCGAACGGTTCCTACCAGTGCATCGAGGGTATCACAAGCCCGGATGGACGTATTCTTGGTAAGATGGGTCACAACGAGCGCTGCTGGAGCGATACAGGCATGAATATCTATGGAAATCAGGATATGCAGCTGTTTGCTTCAGGTGTGGAGTATTTCAAATAAAATGAACACCTGCTTTTAAGTAAGGTAGAAATAGACCGGATCGCAGAAATCTGCCCCGGTCTATTTTTTGTGTGATAGAAAATTCCTTGGAATTCCCCATCACACAAAAAGGTACATTCTTTTTTATGTCACAGGAAATATCAATTATGATATAAATTCTACCATTGACGAAAATGTCAGAAAACCTTAAACAAAAAGTTATTCTCAGGTAATAAAAGTGTGGTATCCTGTCAATAACAGAAAGCAGACATCTACTTCAAAAAAACAAGGGGAAAATTTTGAAAATACCGACAGTTTATTTTGACGCAGGCGGATATGTTTGTTATAATGAAAACAAGATTTTGTACGCGAGAGTACATTAAAAAAGGAGGATGGGATATGAGACATAACCTGAAGGCAGCGGCGGTTTCCGTTCTTGCTATCATGGCGGCACTGGCTATGAGTATTCCGGCATACGCGGCTGACAAAAAGATCTCGGAAGTTAAGTTCCGTGTCAATGCGAAACCGGAAGCGGGCGACAGCATCGGGGATCCGGATGTACAAGTTACGAAGGGTAATGTTGAGATTACCGAGCAGGAGTTTGACAATGACGACAGCGAGTGGGAGAGAGGTGATAAGCCGGTCATCTACCTGACGATCGAGGCAAAGGACGGTTATCAGTTATCCGGCACAAAGCTTTCTGCAACCAAGTCGGCTTACAAAGTTACGAAGCGATCTGGCGATAAGAGCGAGTGGAAAGTTAAGATTACGATGTCAGCTGTTGACGGCGATTTGGATACGGTCGAAGATCTTAGCTGGAGCAATCGTACCGCAACCTGGGACAGCGTATCGGATGCAAGCAAGTATGAAGTTAAACTGTACCGCAACAGTTCTACCGTAACGACTGTTACAACTACAGGCACAAGCTACAATTTCTACCCATACATGACGAAATCCGGCGATTATACCTTTAAGGTGCGCGCGGTTGACGGAAGCGATAAGGGTGAGTGGAGTGACGAGTCCGATGAATATTATATGAATTCTTCAGATGTGTATACAGGTACACCTCCGACCGATAATTCTTCTGGTGGTTCCACTCCGGCAAATGCGAATGGTCAGTGGGTAAACAGCATTTACGGCTGGTCTTACTACATCAATGGTGTACCGGTTAAGAACAACTGGGTATATGTTGATAATGAGTGGTATCATCTGAATGCAAACGGATTCATGGATACAGACTGGATCTATACTGATAATAACTGGTTCTATTTAAACCCGGTATCCGATGGTACGAGAGGCAAGATGCTGACCGGCTGGCAGCAGATTGGACCGTATAAGTATTATCTGAATCCGGTATCCGACGGTACCCGTGGTGCAAGAAAGACAGGCTATCAGTTCATCGATGGCGCATGGTATCTGTTTGACCTGAATAGCGGAGCACTCTGGACTAACATGGTAGCTCCGAACGGTATGATAGCGGATGCAAATGGTGTTCTTCACTAAGGAGATATCTGGCTGCAGATCCAACTCCCACTGAGACAAATTTGCTATTAATCACCACCTGAAGAGGTGGGAGTCTTCTCGACTGAGATAAAAATCAGACAGCGGCAGACAGCGGACGAGCGAAAGCAAGTGGCTGATGCCGCTGCTTTTTTGTTTTTCTTGCACAGAAGGGGGGAAAAAGGATATAATAGAGAATCATATTGAGAAGCCGGAGAATTGATGAGGCGGGAATAAGAAACAGAGAGGAGAATCGATAAATTACGATGAAACCAACTGTATTATTGTATAGTTTTACTGATTCCAAAAGAAAAATGAAGGTGCAGCAGGCGCTTATGCCGCTGGGATTCCGTTTAAGGGCAGTGAAAAAGGAGGAGTACGGGCTGCCGGTGGGCGTGCTGGCTGGTGTGAAAGGACTGAATGAGGATGTCCTCAAGGAAGCCGGACAAGCAATAGAGGCTGGGGAGGAAACGCAAAAAGAAGAGTCCGCTCAGAAACAGGCAGACGGGAGGCTGCAGCGAGAAGTGCCGGAGAACGATTCTTCCAGGAAAATGGATTTCTCAGATGAGATGGCGATCATGGCAGGCTTTTCTTCCGCCCAGATCGATGCATTTATCCATGCACTCCGAAAAAAGGGAGTCGGACGGATTGATTATAAAGCAGTCCTGACACCGTATAATATGAAGTGGGATTCGGTACAATTATACGAAGAGATCAAAAAAGAGCATGAGATGATGACGGGGAAAGGTAAAGACGAAGCATTGTGATGCCAGGAGATTGGTGAAAGGTCATTTTACTGCTTGATGTGGAGGTGGAAAGATGCTGGAAAAAGTAGATTTGAATAAATCAGTGGATAAGGAAAACTACAAGAAGCTTCGGGAAGAGATGGATGTGAAGCTGGGAGAATTGCAGCGCGCCTGTAAGGCGGAAAAGATCCCGGTTGTCATCGTATTTGACGGCTTCGGGGCAGGCGGTAAGGGAACGCAGATCAACCGCCTGATCCAGCCGCTGGATCCGCGCGGCTTTGATGTTTATGCGAGCCGGGAGACGGGAGAAGAGGAACGGATGCGTCCATTTCTCTGGCGGTATTGGACGAAGACACCGGAAGATGGACGAATGATGATCTTTGACAAGAGTTGGTACGATAAGGTTACCGTTGACCGGTTTGACAAAGAGACGAAGCGGCAGGAGCTAAACGGGGCGTTCCGGGATATCCTTTCATTTGAAAAGCAGCTGGCAGATTCCGGCATGATTCTGATCAAATTGTTTCTGTATATTTCCAGGGACGAGCAGAAAAAGCGCTTTAAACGGCTGGAAGAAAGCAAAGAGACTGCGTGGCGTGTGACGGAGGCGGACTGGAAGCGCAACAAGGATTACGATACATTTCTGGAGATGAATGAGGAAATGCTGCAGCGGACGGATACCGGGTACGCGCCGTGGACGATCGTGGAAGCGACTGATAAAAATTATGCGGCGGTCAAGATTTTATCCACCGTCACAGACCGGCTGGAGTATGAGCTGAACCGTCGCCGAATGGAACGCGAGGAAGGGGCGGTGCATCCGCCGGTCAAACTTCCAGATGAGCGGTTTAAAAATGGCGTGCTTTCCGGCGTGGATCTGACGAAAACGCTGACACGCGAGGAATATAAGGAACGTCTGGATAAGCTGCAGAAAAAGCTGGAGGTGCTGCACGGCGAGCTGTACCGGCTGCGGATTCCGGTGGTGATCGGCTTTGAAGGCTGGGATGCGGCGGGAAAAGGCGGTGCGATCCGGCGCCTGACAAGCCACCTGGATCCACGCGGCTACAAGGTCAATCCGACGGCGGCACCGAATGATGTGGAGAAGGTACACCATTATCTGTGGCGTTTCTGGCGGGAGATGCCGAAAGCGGGGCATATTGCGATCTTCGACCGCACCTGGTACGGGCGTGTGATGGTGGAGCGGATCGAGGGTTTCTGCGGTGAGGCGGACTGGAAACGGGCATATCAGGAAATCAACGAGATGGAAGAGCACATGGCGAATTTTGGCGCGGTGATCGTGAAATTCTGGATTCATATTGATAAAGATGAGCAGGAACGCCGCTTTAAGGAGCGCATGGAGGATCCGGCAAAACAGTGGAAAATCACGGACGAAGACTGGCGCAACCGTGAAAAATGGGACGCATACGAGCAGGCAGTCAATGAGATGCTGGTGCGGACCTCTACTACCTATGCCCCGTGGACGATCATAGAAGGAAATTCCAAATATTTCGCGCGCGTCAAGGTGCTGGAAACGGTTGTGGAGGCGATGGAGGAGAAGATCCGTGAGGTAAAAAAGCTGCGTAAGTGATAGAAAGAAGCGGACGGCCGATTTGGTAATCATGTGTGGAAATATGAAGAAGCGCGGTTGCAATTCTTCGTAAGATACAGTAAAATCAATATTTAAAGAAAAAGACGGCAATTTTGAAAAATACAAACATTTGTGTAAACTTTGCGTTAAATGTAGCGATAGAAAGGAAGCGGACAAAATGGAGCAGACAGCAAAAGAGCGCACACTAGCATTTATGGCAGAGCATGCGGGGGATCCAACCCCGATGGAACTATTTCATATGCACGTAAAACACGTGGGAATCAATACAAAATCGGAAGACGAGGCCTGGGAGGTTGCTGAGACACTGGCGCGCCTGATGGGGCTGATGCCGCGCGAGACGGAGAAAGCGGTGTTCAGCGGTGACCTGACGGAAAATATGAAGGTGGAGAGCCACGGAACCTACGGTCATATTGGCTTTGGCGTAAATGATTGCGAGGCGGCGATCCGATACTTTGTGAACCGCGGTATGACGCTTCGGGAAGAGACGAAGCGCTTTGATGAGCAGGGTCGCTGTATTTTCGCCTATTTTAAAGAAGAAGTCGGCGGATTTGCGATCCACCTGGTACAGGATTGATAGCACCAGGAGATATAAAAACGAAAAGGATAGCAATATGAAAAAAATAATCGTGATCGGCGGCGGGGCAGCCGGCATGGCAGCTGCGATTGCGGCGGCGGAAAATGGCTGCGCGGCAACGATCTATGAAAAGAATGAGAAACTGGGAAAAAAGATCTATATCACGGGAAAAGGGCGCTGCAATGTGACGAATGACTGTGATATGGAAGGTCTGTTTGACAGTGTTGTGACAAACAGCCGCTTTTTATACAGTGCATTTTACGGTTTTAGTAACCAGGATATGAAGGATTTTCTGGAGGCGAACGGCTGTCATGTTAAGGTGGAGCGCGGCAACCGTGTCTTTCCGGTGTCTGACCGGGCATCGGATGTGACATCGGCGTTTGCAAGACGGCTGCGGGAACTGCGCGTGAAAGTAGAATTGAATCAGGGAGTTCGGGAACTGTGGCTGGAGGATGGTGTATTAAAAGGTGTGATTCTGGCGCAGGGCGGTAATGAGCGTGGGAAAAAGGACTCCTACATAGCTGCGGATGCAGTGATCGTGGCGACGGGCGGTCTGTCCTACCCAACGACCGGCTCAACCGGCGATGGTTACCGGTTTGCGGAGGCAGCAGGGCACAAGGTGACGGAACTTTCGCCGGCGCTTGTTCCGTTTGAGACGAAGGAAGATGTGAAAGAGCTGCAGGGGCTCTCCCTGCGGAACGTGGAAGCTGCTGTTTTAAATGGAAAGAAAGAGGTTTACCGTGAATTTGGTGAGATGCTGTTTACCCATTACGGCGTTTCGGGTCCGGTACTCTTGAGTGCCAGCAGTTATGCGGCGAAAAAACTGAAAAAGGGTCCGCTGACTCTGATGATCGATCTGAAACCGGCGCTTTCCATGGAACAGCTCGATGCGCGGATTCTGCGCGATTTTGAGGCGGAGAAGAATAAACAGTTTAAAAATGCGCTGAACCATCTGTACCCATCAAAACTGATACCGGTCATAATTCGCCGCAGCGGCATTGAGCCGGACAAGCAGGTCAACGCCGTGACGAAGGAAGAGCGGAGACGGCTGGCGGAGGTGACAAAGCATTTTACCCTGACGCTGACCGGGCTGCGAGGTTTCAATGAGGCGATCATTACCCAGGGCGGTGTGACGGTAAAAGAAGTGAATCCATCCACGATGGAGTCGAAGAAGCTTCCAGGGCTTTATTTTGCAGGGGAAGTGCTGGATCTCGATGCAGTCACCGGCGGCTACAACTTACAAATTGCGTGGTCGACTGGCATGCTGGCGGGACGGAGCGCAGCGGAAAATCATGAATTATAACGATATGAAAAAGGGGAAACGAAATGCCGATTAATATAGCGATTGATGGACCAGCCGGGGCTGGAAAGAGCACAGTGGCAAAGAAGCTGGCGGAAGATTATGGATATATTTATGTTGATACGGGGGCGATGTACCGGGCGATGGCATTGTATTTTCTGCGCCAGGGCATCGACAGCCATGATGAGGCGGCGATCGGACGCGCCTGTGAGACGGTTTCCATTTCACTGGAATATGAAAATGGGATCCAGCAGGTTTATTTAAATGGGGAGAATGTCAGCAGCGAGCTTCGGACGGAGGCGGTTGGAAATATGGCTTCGAATACCTCTGTCTATGCGCCGGTCCGCAAAAAACTGGTGGAGCTGCAGCGTGAATTAGCCGGACGCCGGGATGTCGTGATGGATGGCCGGGATATCGGAACGGCGGTTCTGCCGGATGCGACCCTGAAAGTATATCTGACCGCGAGCAGCCGTGTGAGAGCTGGACGCCGTTATAAAGAGCTGACCGAACGCGGGGAAAGCTGTTCCCTGGAGGCGATCGAGCAGGATATTATCGAGCGCGATTACCGCGATATGCACCGGGAATTGTCGCCTCTCAAGCAGGCGGAGGACGCCATTTTACTGGATACTTCTGCGTTGGATTTTGAAGAGGTAATGCGGGAGATGGAGAAGTTGGTTGAGGCGGCGAAGAAAAAGCAGGCATAAGACTTTGCTGAAAATGTGTAACAGTTTAGTAGGTCTGCGCATTTACTGCGCTGACCGTACGAAAACATGGGCCAGCAGGCAAAAATCCCATTGCCGTAGGCAATTTTTGATGGATTTTTGTGCGTGACTGTGAAGGTACTGAACAGTTACGAAAATGCCAGGAAAAAGGAGAAGCCGAAAAGGGGCGGCAGCAAACATGAGACGATTGAAACAAACATGGATCGCCGCAGCACTTGGGATGAGTGTATGGATGACTGCCTGTGCGGGCGCGGCATCGGAGACAGCCACACAGGAAGGGGCTGTCGATGAGGAGAGCCAGGGGGCGATCCGTGAGGCTGTGGCTGAAAATGATCAGGCGCAGGAGCAGCCCGAACGGGATAAAATGCAGGAAACTGAGCGGACGGAACCGCTCACGGTTGAACCAGTCCGGGAAACCCTCAATATGACGCATTTTGACAACTGTACCTTTGCAGCTGGGTTCAAACCGCAGCAGATCCATCAGGATGAAAGCAATGTTATCATCACATTGACGGTCTATGACTATGAGCATTTTCATAAGGCAGATATCGATGAACTGCAGGCGGGAGATACGCTGCTCATCGATGGGAAAGAATGTCTCATTACTTCGATTGACCGACAGGAGTCTGGGCGGATCGAGATCAATGGCGGTCCGGCACAGGGGGGAGAAGAGCTGAGAATGGTAGAGGAGGATTCCTTTTATGGCTCGGAGATGGCAGTCGGGAGAAGTTACCATAAGCTGGGAGAGGTTACGCTGCAGATGGATGAGAACTTTGTCTTGACAGATGATTCTGACCCGGATACACCGCCGCAGGTGTATACCGCGGAAGAATTATTCGCGATCCGTGATCGGCTGATCGGGGAGTTTAAGCCATACAACACGGCTGTGACGGTGAAGAATGAGAAAATTATTTCGATTTACCGGAAATTTATGCCATAAAAAATATAAAATCATTAAGAGGTAGAGAGCACCTTTTATCCGGAGGAGAGGTGCTTTTTTGTGTAACAGGAAATTCCTTGGAACTCCCTGTTACACAAAAAGGCACTAACGTGCCAATGATGCGCACTCGCGCGAAGCAGAAACATGTCGCAAGCGACCGCGCTCGGCGCGAGAATGTGCCAAGGCACATTCTTTTTCAATATAATTTCCGGGATAAATTGACTTTTAAACATACCCCATCTATAATGAAACAAGCTGATATGGGCAGTGGGTGCCGCTGTTTGTGCCAGATCAGTCAGATTGCTCGGATTGGCAGGCGTGGACAGGGGGTAAAAGGGAAACAGGTGCAAAACCTGTGCGATCTCGTCACTGTGAACCGGAGAGTGGCGCCGCAGATGCCATTGCGAAAGTGAGAAGGCGCGGCGTGCATGATGACCCGAAAGCCAGGAAACCTGCCGGCTGTCGTGAACATATCGGTTAAAACTATTTTTGTGCGAGTCACACAAGGAGGAAAACATGAGAAAAAACAAAAAAGTAGTTGTAAGTGCAGCGGCAGTTACGATGTCCGTATTGCTTGGAGCCTGCGGCGGCAGTACATCCAGCCAGGCAACCTCGACGGAGGCGGCTTCTGAGGCAGAGACCGAGGCAGCTGAGAGCGCCGATTCCGATCAGGAAGCGGCAGATAAGGTGGCAAAGCTGATCGATGACATCTATGTACAGGAGCGCACCGATGACACGGATGAGCAATGCAAGGCAGCCAAAGAGGCATGGGATGCCCTGACTGACGAGCAGAAGGAGCTGGTAGAAGGCGAGAACGCAGATCCAGATTATTTTGGTCGTGATACCGGCGACGCGAGCCTGGACGATCCGCGCAATCAGGATGAGATTGGCGACAAGGAGATCCTGGTAGTCAGCTTTGGTACTTCCTTCAACGACAGCCGTGTGAAAGATATCAAGAGTATCGAGGATTCCATCCAGGATGCATTCCCGGATTGGGCAGTCCGCCGTGCATTTACCGCACAGATCATTATAAACCACGTTGAGGCTCGTGACGGCGAGTGCATCGACAATATGGATCAGGCACTGGAGCGAGCCGTGGAGAACGGAGTTAAAGAGCTGGTTGTCCAGCCGACCCACCTCATGCACGGTGCTGAGTACGACGAGATGGTTGAGGCGATCGAGAAGTATCAGGATAAATTCGAGCAGGTAGCTGTCGCAGAGCCGCTGTTAGGTGAGGTTGGCGACGATGCAGCCGTTATCAATGCAGATAAAGAGGCAGTTGCAAAAGCAGTTGTAGCAGAAGAAGCTTCGGAAGCTGGTTTTAAAGATGCAGCTGACGCAGCCGATCAGGGAACCGCATTCGTTCTGATGGGTCATGGTACCGCACACGTTGCAAAGGTAACCTACAGCCAGATGCAGACCCAGATGCAGAATCTTGGATATAGCAACGTATTTATCGGTACCGTAGAGGGCGAGCCGGAAGAGACTTCCTGTGAGTCTGTTATCGAGGCGGTGAAGGCAGCTGGTTATAAGAACGTCGTTCTTCGTCCGCTGATGGTAGTTGCAGGTGATCACGCAAACAACGATATGGCAGGCGATGATGATGATTCCTGGAAGAGCCAGTTTGAGGCATCAGGTGCGTTTGACAAGGTAGATACTCAGATTTCCGGTCTGGGCAGAATTAAAGCGGTAGAATCATTCTATGTTGCTCATACACGGACAGCCATTGAGTCTATTTCGGAATAATGTATATGAAAAAGAAATTAAATTTAGCGGCGCTTCTGCTTGCTGCCGCTCTTCTCGGAGCGTGCGGAGGACAGAAACAGGACGCAGCCGACACCGTGGCGCAGACAGAGAGCGCAGAAACCGAGAATGCCGAACAGAAAAGCAGCATTGACCTTGCAGACGGCGTCTACACCGTCGATTTTAAGACGGACAGCAGTATGTTCAAGGTCAATGAATCGAAAAATGGAAAAGGTGTCCTGACGGTCAAGGATGGCGAGGCGACACTTCATATCAGCCTGACCTCGAAAAACATCGTGAATCTGTATCTGGGTACTGCGGACGAGGCAAAGGAAGATGAAGCCGGTTGGTTGCAGCCAACCGTAGACACGGTTACTTACAGCGACGGTCTGAGCGAGGAGGTCAACGGCTTCGATGTGCCGGTTCCGGCGCTCGGAGAAGAATTTGACCTGGCTCTGATTGGTAAGAAGGGCACCTGGTACGACCACAAAGTAAGGGTAGAAAATCCGGTTTCCGGAGAGGCAGAGGACGCGGAAGCGGCATCATCCGAGACGGAGAATAGCGATGATGCGGCAGATGCCCAGAAACCGGCAGGGCAGACTGCAGATGTGGCAGACGGCACTTATACCTGTGAGGTAACCCTGCAGGGAGGTTCCGGCAGAGCATCGGTGGACAGCCCGGCGATCATTATCGTCAAGGATGGAAAGGTGACTGCCGATATTGTCTGGAGCAGCCCGAACTATGAGTATATGCTGGTGGATGACGCGCAGTATGATCCGATCCAGACCGAGGGCAATTCCGAGTTCCAGATTCCGGTAACGCTGGATGAGGATGTGGCGGTCAGTGCCTTGACGGTGGCGATGAGCCAGCCGCATCTGATAGATTATACGCTGCATTTTGACAGCGTGACGTTATCAGAAGTTACGAAATAAAAGTAGATAGAAATACCTGTCCAGGAAGAACCTCCCGGTCCTTTTGTACATATTTTGATTACAGAAGGATCCGGGAGGTTTATGTCTATGCGTATCTGTGAACTCAAACAGCGGGAAGTTATAAATGTAAAAGATTGCAAGCGCCTTGGTTTTGTGGGCGACGTCGATTTTGACATCAGCACGGGAAAAATGCTTGCGATCATCGTGCCGGGACCGGGCTGTGTCTGGGGCTTTCTGGGGCGGGAAAAAGAGTACATAATTCCATTCTGCGACATCTGCCAGATAGGGGATGACATTATTCTGGTGAGGCTGAAAGAAGAGAGAGAAAAGAAGGAATAAAGAAGGAATAGCGGAAAACTTCTGCTTGCAGAAGCGCACTTCCTGCGATATTATAATAAGTATGATATGTTATGAAAACCTGGCGGGGGCATATCAATAAAACCAGAAAAGGGGAAGAGCGATTGAAGTGTCCATTTTGCAACGCGGCTGACACGAAAGTAATCGATTCACGGCCTGCGGATGACAACAGTTCTATCAGACGCCGGAGACAGTGCGAGACTTGTGGAAAGCGTTTTACCACATATGAAAAACTTGAGACGATCCCTCTGATGGTTGTCAAAAAGGATAATACCCGGGAGATGTACGACCGGGCGAAGATAGAGGCGGGAATCCTGCATTCCTGCCACAAGCGCCCAGTCTCTCAGGGACAGATTTCGGCGTTGATCGACGATGTGGAAAACAATTTATTTAACCGGGAAGAACGGGAGATCTCGACCGCGGTGATCGGGGAACTTGTGATGGAGCGGTTAAAGGATCTGGATGTGGTTACCTATGTGCGGTTTGCATCGGTATACCGGGAGTTTAAAGACGTCGATACATTTATGGAGGAACTGCAGAAGATACAGCAGCGGAATGTGCCGTCGTATGAGTCTGGAAAGAACGGGGAAGAGACCAGATGATGGGAAATGCGTTTTATCCGGATGAATGGCTGGATTCTGCGTATGATATCCCGTATGAGCAGTTTTACCAGAAGGGAATGCGGGGTATCATATTTGATATTGACAATACGCTGGTGCCGCACGGTGCCCCGGCGGACGAGCGGGCAGTACAGCTGTTTGAACGTTTGCGGGCGATAGGGTTCCACACCTGTCTGCTCTCGAATAATAAGGAGGCGCGGGTCGCCCCGTTTGCCGGACAGGTAGGTTCGGATTATATTTACAAGGGCAGAAAACCGAAGCGCAGCGGATACAGACAGGCGATGCGCCGGATGGGAACGGGCGAGCGCTCGACGATGTTTGTCGGGGATCAGCTCTTTACGGATGTGTACGGGGCGAGGCGGACAGGCATCTATTCGATTCTTGTAAAGCCGATCAATCCGAAGGAAGAGATCCAGATTGTGTTAAAGCGGTATCTGGAGAAAATTGTCCTGTGGTTCTATGTGAGAAGACAGGAAAAAAATAGCGGAAGGTTGTAGCCGGGTGTTTTTGAACGGTTTGAAAGAGCTTGCCAGGCGGCAGAACCGGATGCTGACAGGAGTGCCGGAAACGGTGGAAAATCAGTTGTTTTCAGAAAAAATATCGGCAATTTTAGAAAAATAAGGGGCGGAATTGACATGATGTGCCCTGCGTTTTCAAAAAAGTAGTTGAAAAAGAAGATTTTATAGTATAAAATAAAAAAGATAAAGCGAGTATTTTCAAGGAGGAGCATCATTTATGATATCAGCGGGCGATTTTAGAAACGGCATCACACTGGAGATTGATGGCAACGTATACCAGATCATGGAATTTCAGCACGTAAAACCGGGAAAGGGAGCTGCGTTCGTTCGTACTAAAATTAAGAACGTAATGAATGGCGGCGTTGTAGAGAAAACCTTCCGTCCGACCGAGAAGTTCCCGTCTGCCAGAATCGACAGAGTTGATATGCAGTATCTGTATTCCGATGGCGACTTATACAACTTCATGGATGTAAACACATATGAGCAGGTAGCTTTAAACCAGGAGACAATCGGCGACGCACTCAAGTTCGTAAAAGAGAACGAGATGTGCAAGATCTGTTCTTACAACGGCAAGGTATTCTCCGTAGAACCGCCGCTGTTCGTAGAGCTTGAGATCACAGATACAGAGCCGGGCTTCAAGGGCGATACTGCTACAGGCGCTACCAAACCGGCAGTTGTAGAGACTGGCGCTACTGTATATGTACCGTTATTCGTAAACCAGGGCGATAAGATCAAGATCGATACACGTACTGGTGAATATCTGTCCAGAGTCTAAGTTATAACATATACGTCAGAAAGGTCTTCACGATACCGTTTGTACCCTTGTGGGGAGGCAGTCGTGTCACTGACAGGTTTCTGACTGGAAACAGAGATTACTGTTTGTGGCAGGCATTTTCCTTTGCTGGTTATGCAGCGCATGAACAGTAGCAAGCAGAGAAACTGTTGTAAGATCCGGAGGAAACGTCGAGATTTTACAACAGTTTTTTTGCTTAACATATCGGGGAGGCGTCTATGACGCGTCCGTTGGTTCATCTCAGAGAGCAGGTTCGGAGTGAGCGGTGCTCATGGGGAGTGATAAATATGGAGAACGGAAGAGAAGACCGTCTGCGTCTGGGGGAAGAGGATGAGCCGGGGCGCAGATCTGGTGGCAGGAAGAGGCGTACATCCGGCAGGCAGACGGCAATCCGCCGGGAGCGGACGAGGCAGCAGAAGAAGCGCCGTGTGATGATGCGGCTGTTTTTGTGTCTGCTTATTTTCCTCCTGGGTGCGGGAACAGGCTGGACGCTGCGCGGGAAAATGATCCGCAAGCTGATCGATCCGTCCACGATCGAGATGCCAAACTGGGTTGATGAGCAGCTTCTCACGGTCAACCGATATTCCAGACCGGGGACGAATATCCCGGTCATCAACGGGATCGTGATTCACTATGTGGCAAATCCTGGGACGACGGCACAGCAGAACCATGATTATTTTGAGGGGTTGAAAGATCAGAGCGGCAGTAACACTGTTTCCGTCAGCAGCAATTTCGTGATCGGTCTGGACGGCGAGATCATTGAGTGCGTTCCGGTCGGGGAGAAGGCATATGCCTCCAATGAGAGGAATGCGGACACCGTTTCGATTGAGTGCTGCCATCCGGCGGCAGACGGAAAGTTCACAGACGAGACGTATGACTCGCTGGTAAAACTGACTGCATGGCTGTGCAAGCAGCTCGATTTAAGTACGAAAGACGTGATCCGTCATTATGATGTGACTGGAAAGGCGTGCCCGAAGTATTTCGTGGATCATGAGGATGCCTGGAAGCAGTTCCGCAAGGATGTGAAAAAGGCAATGCGGAAGGATATATAATATACGATATAAATTATGAAAGGGAATCTAGTATGAAAACGATTTTAGATTTGATCGTGGAAGAACTGAAACCGGCGTTTACCGGCTGCGGGTACGATGAGAAGTATATCCGCGTGACGGTATCAAACCGCCCGGATCTCTGCGAGTATCAGTGTAACGGCGCGATGGCAGCTGCCAAAGCGTATAAAAAGAAACCGATCGATATTGCCAATGAGGTGGTGGAAAAGACAGCCGGAAGCAAGATGTTTTCTGAGATCAACGCCGTGATGCCTGGATTTATCAATATCCGCCTGAATCCGTGCTACCTGGCATCCTATGTACAGCAGGTGGCAGAGGATGAAAAGCTGGGACTCAACGCAGCTAAGAAGCCGGAGACGATCATCATCGATTACGGCGGAGCCAATGTAGCAAAACCACTGCATGTTGGACACTTACGTTCCGCGGTCATCGGAGAGAGCATCAAGCGCATCAGCCGCTATATGGGACACCATGTCATCAGCGATGTGCATCTGGGTGACTGGGGATTGCAGATGGGACTGATCATCGAGGAGCTGCATGACCGTCAGCCGGATCTGGTATATTTTGACCCGGATTATACCGGCGAGTATCCGTCGGAGCCGCCGTTTACGATTTCCGAGCTGGAGGATATTTATCCGGCAGCGAGCGCGAAATCCAAGGTAGATGCGGCATTCCGTGAGCGGGCACAGCAAGCAACCTTCAAACTGCAGAGTGGCTATGCACCGTTCCATGCGATCTGGAAGCACATCATGAACGTGTCCTTGAAGGATCTGAAAAAAAACTATGGCAATTTAAATGTATCGTTCGACCTCTGGAAGGGCGAGAGCGATGCGCAGCCATATATTCCGGGACTGATCGAGGATTTACAGAAAAAAGGTCTCGCCTATGAGAGCGATGGCGCGCTGGTTGTCGATATCGCACAGGAAGGGGATGCGAAGGAATATCCGCCTTGTATCGTCCGCAAATCCGATGGTGCGGCGCTGTATGCGACTTCCGATCTGGCGACGATCATCGAACGTGAGCAGGATTTCCATCCGGACCGCTATATTTACGTCGTAGACAAGCGCCAGGAGCTTCATTTTATCCAGGTATTCCGTGTGGCGAAGAAGGCGGGCATCGTCAAAGAAGATACGCCGATGATCTTCTTGGGCTTCGGTACGATGAACGGCAAGGACGGTGGTCCGTTCAAGACACGTGAGGGCGGTGTTATGCGTCTGGAGCACCTGATCAAGAATATCGATGAGAAGGTATATGAGAAGATTCAGGAGAAGCAGAAAGTTCCGGCGGACGAGATGACACGCACGGCGGAGATTGTCGGTCTGGCGGCACTTAAATATGCCGATCTTTCGAATCAGGCGACCAAAGATTACATTTTCGATGTAGACCGCTTTATTTCCTTCGAGGGAAATACAGGTCCACATATCCAGTATATGATCGTCCGCATCAAGTCCATTCTGGAGAAATACAAGGAACTGCGCGGTGCGGATGCTAAAGTGGTTCCGATCCGTCCGGCTGAGAGCGAGACAGAGAAAGCACTTCAGATGGCGCTCTGCCGTTTCGGTGAGGTGACAGAATCTGCATTCTACGAGACGGCGCCGCATAAGCTCTGCCAATACATGGCGGCAGTGGCGGATGCGTTTAATGCATTTTATCTGGAAAATAAGATCCTCTCCGAGGAGGACGCAGCGAAGCAGGCAGCCTTTATCAGTCTGATCACGCTGACCAAGCGGGTGCTGGATACCTGTATGGATCTGCTCGGAATGGAATCGCCGGAACACATGTAATCTGTAATATGGAGGAATCCTCATGAAAATAATAAAAATGTCCGTAGATACCTTCTGGAAGGGCGAAGTACGGGTACAGGGACAGATTGAGGATGAGACAAAGGTATATCAGACAAGAATTTTTATCAAGGGTAGTCAGATCTATGACTACTCTTGTTCTTGTGCGGAGGGAAATTCATTCCGGGGTCCCTGCGTGCATGCAAAAGCGCTTCAGGAGGCGTTTGCCCGCCAGCAGAAAGCCGAGCATACACCGCCGGTTTCGACTTCGCCGGAGATCCGGATGATGATCCGGGAGTACACGAACCGGGAAGTAGCGCGGATTCTGGGCGAGGAAGAGCGGGAACCGGTCTATCTGCATCCCTATTTACAGATCCGGCGCGGCGAAGTGCTTTTGGAGGCACGGATCGGACGGGAAAAACGGTATATTGTGAAAAACCTGCTGGAATTTGCACAGGCGGTTCACAGCGGAAAACGGGTGGAATACGGAAAAGGCATGGCGTTTGAACACGTCCCGTCTGCCTTTGCGCCGGAAAGCCGCCCATTTTTAGATCTTCTGCTGGAGGAGGCGGACGCCTACATACGCCATTATGAGGAGATGCGCGGTCATGCGGGGCTGCCGCTTCCGGTGATGCGGGCGTTAACGCTGGGATCTGCAGCGAGGGATCGGCTGTTTGATCTTTTAGAGGGAAAAGAAGTCCAAACGGAGGACGAGAAAGGTGCTGAACGTGTGTGCCGGGTTGAGCGTAAGGATCCGCGTTTCCCGGTGGAGGTGGAAGCAAGGGGCGATGGAATTGCGGTTACGGTTCCATCGGCTCTAACTTCGTTCCGGGGAGAACAGCGTCTGTATGTGGCAGATGGATTGCATCTGTTTGGATGCAGTGAACTGTATACAGAAACGATGGGCGTTTTTCTGGAGCAGATGGAACAGGGCGGAAGAGAGTGCGGAAGCCGGAAAGAGAAGCGGGAGCTGCTGGTTGGAAGCCGGGATATTCCGCTCTTTTATGCGCGGGTGCTGGAAGGCATGGAGGCACTTGGGATCTTGCAGAGCCCGGAGATCGATTGGGAGAAATACCGCCCAGAGGCGTTGAAAGCCCGGTTTGAGTTTGACAGTGATTCGCCGGACGAGCTGCGTCTGCGTCCGACGCTTTCCTACGGAGATTTTACGTTTTCGCCGCTGGCGGACGAGCATGTTCCGCGGGAGATCTGCCGGGATGTACCGGCGGAATTTTATATCAGCCGCCTGATCACGCGGTACTTCTCTTACTGGGAGGATGAGAGCGGCGAGCTGGTGATCCGCGGGGATGAAGAAGCGCTGTACCAGGTTCTGAGCGAGGGAATGCCGCAGTTTCAGGAGGTGGGCGAGGTATGGCTGTCAGAGTCTGTTCGCCATCTGCGCGTCCTGCCCCCGCCGGAAGTGTCGATGGGGGTTTCTCTTGGAGGCGGCTGGCTGGATCTGAAGATTGAGACGGCGGGAATCGACCCGGCGGAGCTTTTGCAGGTACTCAGTGAATACCGCCAAAAAAAGAAATATTACCGCATGAAAAATGGCGAATTTTTGCAGCTTTCGGGCGGCGGCCTGCAGGCGCTTGACAGTCTGACTGCGGATCTGGGACTGACAAAGAGTGAATTTCAGGCGGGGGAGGCGAAGATACCTGCCTACCGTGCTTTTTATCTGGACAGTCTCTCGGGCGACGGCAGGATGAAACTGTTTCAGCGGGATGAAGCCTACGGGATGATGGTGCGCGATCTAAAAACGGCGCAGAGTGTCAGCTATGCGGTTCCGGCGGTTCTGGAAAAGACGTTGCGGGAATACCAGAAGATCGGATATACGTGGATGCGGACGCTGGCGCGGTATCATTTCGGCGGGATCCTGGCAGATGATATGGGACTGGGAAAAACGCTGCAGGTGATTGCGCTTCTGACGGCATTTTATCAGGAAAAAACCGAGCAGAAAGCGGCTGGAAATGAAGGCAGTGGGTCAGAATTACCTCTTCCGTCTTTGATCGTCTGCCCGGCGTCGCTCGTCTACAACTGGGGACAGGAATTTGCCCGGTTTTCGCCGGAGATCCGCGTGCTTTTGATTGCCGGGACGGCGAAAGAACGGCAGGAACAGCTGGAGGAGCAGATGCGGATGGAGGCGTCTGAGGGGGCGCAGGTGATCATCACGTCCTATGATCTGTTGAAACGGGATCGGGCAGCGTATCTGGGACGCACGTTTGAATATGAGATTATTGACGAGGCGCAGGTCATTAAAAATGCAAAGACACAGGGAGCGAAGGCGGTAAAGGAGATTTCGGCGAATGTCCGTTTCGCCCTGACGGGAACGCCGGTGGAAAACCGGCTCAGCGAGCTTTGGAGCATTTTTGATTTCCTGATGCCGGGATTTTTATACGGTTACCGGAAGTTCCGTGAGCGGTATGAGCTGCCAATCGTGAAAAATCAGGATCCGGAAGCATTGACGGCATTGCGGCGGATGACGGGACCGTTTGTCCTGCGCCGCTTGAAAAAGGATGTGCTGCGGGAGCTTCCGGGCAAGGAAGAGAGGATCGTTTATTCGGCGGCGTCGGGGCGGCAGCAGAAGCTTTATACGGCGTCGGCGTTGAAACTAAAAGAGGCGCTGGCTGGTGGCGCGTGGTCGGGTAATGGAAAATTGGAAGTGCTTTCCCAGCTCATGCGGCTGCGCCAGATCTGCTGCGATCCGGCACTCTGTTTTGAAGATTATACGGGGGAATCGGCGAAGCTGGAGACCTGTGTTTCGCTGATCGCATCGGCGTCTGCGGCGGGACATAAGATCCTGCTCTTTTCCCAGTTTGCCTCGATGCTGGAGCGGATTCAGGAACGCCTTTTACAGGAGGGTATTTCGTCCCATCTTCTGGTCGGCGCGACCCCGAAGGAAGAACGCAGCCGGATGGTGCAGGCGTTTGCCTCGGATGAGGTCCCGGTGTTCCTTATTTCCCTGAAAGCCGGGGGAACGGGACTCAACCTGACGGCGGCGGATATCGTGATTCATTACGATCCGTGGTGGAATGTGGCAGCGCAGAACCAGGCGACCGACCGCGCGTACCGGATCGGGCAGGAAAAGCCGGTCACGGTATACAAACTGATCTTAAAGGATACGATAGAAGAAAATCTTTTGAAGCTGCAGAATGCGAAACTTGCGCTGGCGGCGCAGGTGGTTTCAGAGGGAATGGTTTCACTGGGCGATTTGAGCCAGAATGAACTGATGGAGCTGTTTGAACAGAATCCATAAAAAAATTTGCAGAAATAACGGGCAGGAGGAAAAAGCGTGAAGCAATGGAAACGATACAAATCATATATACTGCCATATAAGAGCGCCTTTATTCTGGGACCGCTCATGATGGTAACGGAGGTGCTGGGTGAGATTTTGCTGCCCAAATTTATGTCGATGATTATTAACCATGGCGTGGCGCAGAAAGACGGCGGATACATTCTCAAAATGGGACTTGTGATGGCGATTACCTCCTTTTTGATGGCGGCAGGCGGCATTCTGGGGGCATATTTTGCAGCGAAGGCGTCGATTTCCTTTACCAGTGATCTGCGCCGCGACTTATTTGCCAGAGTGCAGCAGTTTTCATTTAAAAATATCGATACGTTCAGCACGGGATCGCTGGTAACCCGTCTGACGAACGATATCCAGCAGGTACAGAACCTGATTATGATGGGACTTCGGATGATGCTGCGCGCGCCGGGCATGTTCCTGGGGGCGCTTGTGATGGCATTCTGGATGAATGCGGAACTGGCAGCTGTCATCCTGGTGGTGATTCCGCTTCTGACGGCGGCGATCGTCTGGATCCTACGGACTGCCTACCCGCGGTTTACAGCCATGCAGAAAGCGCTGGATACGCTCAATAGCGGCATCCAGGAGGTGCTGACGAACGTGCGGGTGGTGAAATCCTTTGTGCGGGAAGACTACGAGGAAAAGCGGTTTGCCGACACGAACCGGGAGCTCAAGGAGGCAGGGCTGCGGGCGCTGAAGATCGTAATTGCGACGATGCCGGTCATGATGTTCGCGATGAATGTGACGACACTGGCAGTTGTCTGGTTCGGCGGAAACCTGATTATCGGCGGACGGATGGCGGTCGGGGATCTGACGGCATTTACGACCTACATTGTACAGATTCTGATGTCACTTATGATGCTCTCAATGGTATTTTTGCAGAGTTCCCGCGCGATGGCGTCCATCCGGCGAATCGATGAGGTGCTGGATGAGCCGATTGATCTGAGCGATGAAAATGCATCACAGAAGGACCGGAAGGTTGAGAAAGGACGCGTGGAATTTAAGGATGTTTCCTTTTCCTACCGCGAAGGCGGTGAGCCGGTTCTATCCCACATCAGCCTGACGGCAGAGCCGGGAGAGACGATCGGCATCCTCGGTGCGACCGGAAGCGGAAAAACGTCGCTGGTACAGCTGATTCCCCGCCTCTATGATGTGACAGAGGGGAGTGTGCGGGTGGATGGTATCGATGTGCGGGAGTATTCCCTGAAAAATCTCCGGGACGGCGTTGGCATGGTTTTACAGAAAAACGTCCTGTTTTCCGGCACGATCGAGGAAAACCTGCGCTGGGGTGATGAGACGGCGACGGAGGAAGAAGTGCGGCGGGCAGCAGTGTATGCGCAGGCAGATTCCTTTGTGAATTCGTTTGCCGAAGGCTACAAAACGGAGATGGGACAGGGCGGCGTCAATGTATCCGGCGGTCAGAAACAACGGCTGTGCATCGCAAGGGCACTCTTAAAGAAGCCGAAGATCCTGATTCTCGACGACAGCACCAGTGCGGTCGATACGGCAACGGAGGCGGCGATCCGGACGGCATTCCGGGAAGATTTGAAAGATACGACGAAATTTATTATCGCACAGCGGCTGAGTTCGCTGGAATACGCGGATCGGATTCTCGTCCTTGAGGATGGCAGGATTATCGGAGAGGGAACGCAGGAGAAGCTGCTGGCATCCTGTGAGGCGTACCGGGAGATCTATGAGACGCAATATGGAAAACGGGCAGCCGGGGAGGGGATGGCATGATGGATGAAAAACAGATTGAAAGCCTGAAACGCCGATATGGCAGCCGCATAGCCGACGCGCCGAAACGCCGCCGGGGACCGGAACGGATGGCGGTCATGAAGGGCGGAAAGCCCAAGGCGGGCGGTCAGACGATGCTGCGCCTGCTTTCATACTTAAAACGCGACCGGATGGCGATGACAGTCGCCTTTTTCTGTGTGATCCTGGGGACGGTGACGAATCTGGCGGGCGCCTATATGCTGCGCCCGATCATCAACCGGTATATTGTGCCTTTAGATGGCAGCCGGGGCGATGTGGCGGGGCTGTTCCGTTCCCTGTGCGTGATGGGAGCGGTTTATTTAGCCAGCGTTGCCGCTTCCTATATGCAGTCGCGCATCATGCTGCAGGTGGCGCAGAACGCGCTGCAGCGGCTGCGGGAAGAGCTGTTTAACCATATGCAGACGCTTCCGCTCCGGTTTTATGATACCGGCAGCAACGGCGATCTGATGAGCCGTTTTACAAACGATGTGGATACGATCGGCATGATGCTCAGCAGTACGCTGGTGCAGCTTTTATCCGGCGCACTCAGTATTGTGGGAACGCTGGTGCTGATGATTTACACGAACGTGTGGCTGACGGTGATTACGCTTGCCATGATGCCGGTGATGCTGAGTGCCGGTAAATTTGTTGCCGGACGGAGCCAGAAATATTTCTCTGCCCAGCAGGCGGCGCTTGGCGCGATGAACGGCTATATTGAGGAGACCGTGCAGGGGCAGAAGGTCGTCAAGGTATTCTGCCATGAGGAGATCGCAGAGGAAGAATTTGGATGGCTCAATGCGGATCTGAAAGAAAAACAGATCCGGGCACAGTTTTTCGGCGGTGTGATGGGACCGGTCATGAACAATTTAAGCCAGTTAAATTATGGACTGACAGCCTGCATTGGCGGTCTGCTCTGTGTGTTCCGGAATTTTGATGTTGGTGGACTGACCGTATTTTTAGGTTTTTCGCGGCAATTTTCCAGACCGATCAACGAGCTTTCCATGCAGGTTGGAAACGTATTTTCGGCGCTGGCAGGCGCGGAGCGCGTGTTTGCTGTGCTGGATGCGGAACCGGAGGCGGCAGATGCGCCGGATGCGGTTTCGATCGCGCCGATCCGCGGTGAGGTGGTGCTTGACCATGTGACGTTCGGCTATGAGCCGGGGCAGGTGATTTTGAAGGATATTTCGCTCTATGCGAAGCCGGGACAGAAGATCGCCTTTGTCGGTTCGACGGGAGCCGGAAAAACGACGATCACGAATCTGATCAACCGTTTTTATGATATACAGGGCGGCTCGATCACGGTGGACGGCGTCGATGTCCGCCGGATGCACCGGAAGGAGCTGCGGGAAAATATCGCGATGGTTCTGCAGGATACGCATCTTTTTACCGGCACGGTACGGGAAAATATTCGATACGGGCGGCTGGATGCCACGGATGAAGAAGTTGTTGAGGCGGCAAAAACGGCATCGGCGCATTCCTTTATCATGCGTCTGCCGGATGGGTATGACACGATGCTGGAGGGCGACGGTGCAAACTTAAGCCAGGGACAGCGCCAGCTATTAAACATTGCGCGGGCAGCAGTTTCTAAAGCACCGATCCTGATTCTGGATGAGGCGACGAGTTCGGTCGATACGCGGACGGAGAAGCACATCGAGCACGGCATGGACCGGCTGATGGCGGACCGGACGACCTTTGTCATCGCCCACCGGCTTTCGACAGTCCGCAACGCCAATGCGATCATGGTGCTGGAGCACGGGCAGATCATTGAGCGCGGCGACCATGAAGATCTGCTGGCGCAGAAAGGGCGGTATTTTGAGCTGTATACCGGAATGAAGGAGCTGGAATAAGGCTTTCGTTGAGAATTAAATGAGAATTTGTTTCCTGTACGCGTGAACTCACCTATATTGAAAAACGGATGGATCTAGTGTATAATGGGAACACTTGAAATTTTTAAGTAAAATCGGATCGCGTAAGCTGGAAAATAGAGCCGGATCCGTGGCAAATTTTGTACCGTTAGGAGGAATATCTATGAGTATCCGAGTTGGAATTTTAGGATATGGAAATCTGGGACGCGGCGTGGAGTGTGCGATCCGCCAGAATCCGGATATGGAACTGAAAGCAGTATTTACACGGCGTGCGCCGGAAACGGTCAAGATCCTGACCGAGGGCGTACCGGTTTATCATGTAAATGAGGCAGAGGCGAAGAAAGACGAGATCGACGTTTTGATTCTCTGCGGCGGTTCGGCTACGGATCTGCCGGTTCAGACCCCGAAATATGCACAGTGGTTTAACGTAGTGGACAGCTTCGATACCCATGCAAAGATTCCAGAGCATTTCGCAGCAGTCGATGAGTCCGCACAGAAATCCGGAAAGGTTGGCATCATCTCCGTTGGCTGGGATCCGGGTATGTTCTCCCTGAACCGTCTCTATGCAGCTGCATGCCTGCCGGAGGGCGAAAATTATACATTCTGGGGCAAGGGCGTCAGCCAGGGACATTCCGATGCGATCCGCCGGATCGAGGGCGTCAAGGATGCCAGACAGTACACAATCCCAGTTGAAAGTGCACTGGAGGCAGTCAGAAGCGGCAGCAGCCCAGAGCTGACCACCCTCGAAAAACACACCAGAGAGTGCTTTGTTGTGGCAGAAGAGGGAGCGGATCAGGCAAAGATCGAGAATGAGATCAAGACCATGCCGAACTACTTTTCTGATTATGACACAACGGTTCATTTCATCACCGAAGAAGAACTGAAACGCGATCACAACCGTCTCCCGCACGGTGGTTTCGTACTCCGCAGCGGTAAGACCGGCTGGAACAAAGAGAACCACCATATCATCGAGTACAGCTTAAAGCTGGATTCCAACCCGGAATTTACTTCCTCCATCATCGTGGCATACGCACGCGCGGCATACAAGATGAACCAGGAAGGCCAGAAGGGCTGCAAGACCGTCTTTGATGTGGCACCGGCGTATCTGTCGGCAGAGAGTGGGGCAGATCTGCGGAAGAAGTATCTGTAATAATTTCAAATTTTCCTTTCAACTTGTATTGTCGCTTAAAATGAAGTAAAATGTAAGACAGATTTGCATGATTTGTACCTGCGCAGCACTGGCAAAATCCGTTAAAGTCCGCGCAATGAGTGAACGTAACTTTACGTTTGCGGGAGCTGGCGGGTAGCAGAAAAGCGAAAATACATACAGGAAGGACAATATACGATGAATAAATGGAAAAAATCCGTGCGTTCCCTCTGCCTGGGAATGGCACTTATGATGTCTGTGTCATGGACTGCATTTGCTGCGACAGACGGGGCGACCGGTCCGGGACAGGCGGCAGGAGGCACGGTCTCCGGCGCAGTTCCTTCGGGAGCAACGGTTACTTCACAGAATGCAGCTCAGCCGACGGTGGCAGCGCAGGGCGCAGTGCTCTATGATGCGACGCACAACCAGTTCCTGTTTTCCAAGAATGCGGATACGCAGTATTATCCAGCCAGCATCACGAAGCTGATGACGGCGCTTCTGGTAGCGGAAAACTGTAATCTGAGTGATACGGTAACCTTTTCCCAGACGGCAGTTTCGAATCTGGAATCGGGCGCGGTGACGCTGCAGGTCAAGGCGGGTGATACCTTTACGGTTAAGGACTGTCTCTATGGTCTGCTTTTAAAATCGGCAAATGAGGTGGCAAACGGACTGGCGGAGCATGTGTCCGGCAGTGTCAGCGCGTTTGCGGATAAGATGAATGAGAAGGCAGCGTCCTTAGGATGCACGCATACGCATTTTGCAAATCCGAATGGTCTGAACAATGCGAACCATTTTACAACCGCACATGATATGGCGCTGATTGCAAATGCTGCATTCAATAATGCGACGGTGCGTCAGGTTGCATCGACCCTGCATTACGATTTCCCGGCGACTGCCAGCGTGCCGACGGTGCGGACGCTTACGATGGGACATAAGATGCTCAATCCGGCAAATTCCCAGTACTATGAGGGAATCATAGGCGGAAAGACCGGTTATACCTCCCTGGCAGGCAACACGCTGGTAACGTGTGCAGAGCGAAATGGCGTGCGCCTGATTGCAGTTATTTTAAAGAGTTCGCAGACCCATTATGACGATACGAAAAAGCTGCTGGACTATGGTTTTGCAGTGGCGGGAAGCGCATCCGGCACACCGGCTGGCACGAACACCTCGGTATCGGATGCGGCGAACAACAGTACGTCAAATTCCAGCAAGCCGTCCGGCAATACGACCAGTACAAATACCTCGTCTTCCGGCAGCCAGGGTGGACCGGGTAGCTCTGGAGCTGGCAATACAGCTGCTCAGGGCGACGGTGCGTGGCAGCAGTTTGGAAATGAATGGAAATACCTGAAAGCAAACGGAACCTACGCGGCAAATGAGAGTCTACTGATCAAGGGAGAGACATACTATTTCCATGCAGATGCGTGGATGGCGCGTGACTGGCAGATGGTAAACGGCTCCTGGCATTATTATACCGAAAGCGGGGCTATGGCGAAGAGCCGCTGGATTCAGACGAATGGATACTGGTATTATGTGAGTGCTGACGGAGCATTGTTTGTCAATGGAACGACACCGGACGGATATAGAGTCGATGCGAATGGTGTCTGGATTCAGAAATAAAGAAGAGCATAAAACGGAGCCGACCGGCAGAAAAGACCGGGGCGGCTCCGTTTTTCACAGCTCTGCGGTCGCAAAAAGACCGGCGGCACAGCTGGCAGATGGGGGTGATGTTATTATAGTGTGATCAATTCATACTCCCGGCTTCCCAGACCGATCTTCTCCGCGTGTGCCAGGCAGCTTTTCCACTCAGATTCTGGTGTGGAATTTGTGAAATGGTCATGGTGATCGTGGAAATCCGGATCGGCAAGATGTTTTGCAAGCTGGCTGCCCGGCATCGGAGCAGCGGCCAGACAGGCGTCCACACAGGCCTGATCGAGTGCCAGCGGATCGAAAGAAGCAAACATACCAAGATTTGGAAGGATCGGTACGTCATTTTCACCGTGGCAGTCGCAGTTCGGGGAGACGTCAACGACCAGGGAAATATGGAAGTTTGGACGTCCATCCACAACGGCTTTTGTGTATTCCGCCATACGGCAGTTTAACAGCTCGTTGGCTGCGTTGTTGTCAAATTCGATTGCGTCAAAATTGCAGGCGCCGAGACACCGTCCGCAGCCGACGCAGTGCTCAGAATCCACGTGCATTTTTCTGGAGGCTTCATCGAAAACGAGACCGCCGTTGGCACATTCCCTCTGACAGCGGCGGCAGCCCCGGCAGAGCTTTTCCTTGACGTGTGGTTTTCCACTGCTGTGCTGATCGGTCTTACCGGCGCGAGAACCGCAGCCCATGCCGATATTTTTGATCGTACCGCCGAAGCCGGTCATCTCATGTCCCTTGAAATGGGTCAGGCTGATAAAGACATCGGCGTCCATGACGGCGCGGCCGATCTTAGCTTCTTTGATGTATTCGCCTCCGGCCACCGGAACAGCGATGTCATCGGTGCCTTTTAATCCATCACCGATGATGATTGGACATCCAACAGTCAACGGGGTAAATCCGTTTTCCCAGGCGCATTCCAGGTGCTCGAGCGCATTCTTGCGGCTGCCTGGATACATCGTATTGCAGTCTGTTAAAAATGGTTTGCCGCCCAGCTCTTTGATGACATCAACAACGGCTTTGGCATAATTCGGACGCAGATAACTGATATTTCCAAGTTCACCAAAGTGCATCTTGATAGCGACAAATTTACCGTCCATATCGATGGAACCGATCCCGGCTTTACGGATCAGTTTTTTTAATTTGGCAGGGAGACCGTCGCCAAATGCAATGGTGTGGAAATCTGTAAAATATACCTTTGCTTTTTCGCTTTTTGACATATGAATACCTCCTGATAGATGGCTTTTTTTGATTTTTTTCTCAGTCGAGAAGACGCCCACCTCTTTAGGTGGCGAGTAATGGTAAAGTGATAAAAATATCAATTCTATTATACCGGAATCGGGTGGATGTGTCAAAAATTTACTTTTCTTTTTAATGTGGTTCCTATATAATAAAACAATATGGAAAAAGCAGATTTCAGCTGCAGGGAGGATTCTGGCAAGATACCTGTATCTGGAAACCTGCTTTTGAAAATACGAGGGGACTTGTCTGCATAGAAGGGACAGTGACCCGGGCAGGAGATGACAGTATGAGAAATGCACCGGTTATCTATATCGTGGTGCCTTGTTACAACGAAGAGGAAGTTCTGCCATTGACGGCAGAATTTTTAGGAAAAAAATTAGATGATTTAACCCGCAGCCGCCGGATTCATCCGGGAAGCCGGGTGCTGATGGTAGATGACGGTTCGAGGGATAAAACGTGGAAGATGATCGAAGAATTCCATGAGAAGGATGAACGGTTTGCAGGTGTGAAGCTGAGCCGCAACCGCGGGCATCAGAATGCGCTTTTAGCAGGACTTTTTGAGGCGGCGAGACGGCGGTGTGATGCGGCGATCTCGATGGATGCCGATCTGCAGGATGATGTGGACGCATGCGACGCGATGATCGAGCGGTATATGGCTGGCTGTGACATCGTGTACGGTGTGCGTCGCCACAGGACGACGGATACATTTTTTAAGCGTACAACCGCACTGGGATTTTATAAGATTATGAATGCGTTGGGAGCGAACACCGTGTATAATCATGCGGATTACCGACTGATGAGCCGGAGGGCGCTGGAAGGACTGGCGGAATTTTCGGAGGTCAATCTGTTTCTGCGCGGGATTGTCCCGATGATCGGCTATCCGTCCGATGTGGTATATTATGACCGTAAAGAGCGGGCAGCAGGGGAGAGCAAATATCCGCTGAAAAAGATGCTGGCTTTTGCCATCGAGGGCATCACTTCGCTGAGTACAAAGCCGATCCGGATGATTACGTTCATGGGAATTGCGGCATTTTTTGTCAGTATTGGATTCCTTATCTGGGCAGTGGTTGATTTCTTCCGGGGCAATACGATCACCGGCTGGGCGAGCATGATGGTGTCGCTCTGGTTTATCGGCGGACTGCTCCTTCTCTCGGTCGGAATCGTCGGAGAGTATGTCGGAAAGATTTATCTGGAGTCGAAGCACCGCCCGCGCTATATCATTGAGAGCCGCACGCCGGATCGCATCCGAGAACGTGAGAAAGGGCGCAGCCGGAGGCAGGAGATGCCGGGAGAAAATTTGCGCCGCAGCCGTGCAGAAGCACGGGAACTCCAGACATCAAAAAGAAGAGAGGCTGTGCAAAAACCGGAGCAGGAGTGAAAGAGCTCTTAAAAATAATAGTTCTTAAAAATTCAGGAAACACTTGACAAACCTGGAAAATGGGTGTATCTTCATAAACAAATAATTCCTATCAGGAATAAGGGAATATAAGCTGAAAGGGGACAGATCCGATGCGTCAGAGTAAAGCCATGCAGATGAATATGATGATGAACGGCATGTGTATGATGTGCTGTCATATTTGTGTGCATGAAAGACGGAACGGGCTGGTCGGATAGACCTGTAAGTATAGCATAGGAAGCCGCGATCCGTACTGGATTCGCGGCTTTTTTGTGTCATAAGAAATTCCTTGGAATTCCTTATGACACAAAAAGGCACTAACTGCTTCCTGTGACAGAAAAACAGTAGTGGCATCTTTTATGCGACAGGATATCAATGCTGTATATTCGAAAAAAGAGAGGGGAAAAGACAATGGAGCAGAGAAAGAAAGCGATCATCTGCCTGGAAGGGCTGGGAAAGCAATTCCAGACAACTAACGGAACGGTGACCGCGTTAGATGATATTAACCTGGAAATCCTGCAAGGTGAGATTTTTGGAATTATCGGTCTGTCAGGTGCAGGAAAGAGTACGCTGGTCCGGTGTATCAATTATCTGGAGACACCGACGGCGGGACGGGTTATTTTTGAGGGACAGAACCTGTCGATGATGAAGGAGGCGGAGATTCGGAAAGCCAGACAGTCGATGGGAATGATTTTCCAGCAGTTTAATCTTCTGGCACAGAGAAATGTACTCCAGAATGTGTGCTTTCCGATGGAGATTGCCGGTGTCCCGAAAGCAGAGGCGAAGAAACGGGCGGCTGAGCTTTTAAAATTAGTCGGTCTGGAAGAACGGATGAAGGCATATCCGGCACAGCTCTCCGGCGGACAGAAGCAGCGTGTGGCGATTGCACGTGCGATGTCCACGAACCCGAAGGTGCTGCTTTGCGATGAGGCGACGAGTGCCCTCGACCCAAACACGACAAAATCGATTTTGGAGCTTCTCAAGAAGATTAATCGCGAACTCGGCATTACTGTGATCGTGATTACCCATGAGATGGCGGTGATTGAGTCTATCTGCGACCGTGTGGCGATCATCGACCACAGCCACATTGCAGAGTCTGGCAAGGTATCAGAGATTTTCTCCGGTCCGAAGTCGGAGATTGGGCGGCAGCTGATTCTCGGTGAGACGGTAGGGCAGAAGACAAGCTTTGCCAGAGCGCGCCAGATCCGCGTTATTTTCAATGGACAGGAATCTTCGGAGCCAATTATTTCCAATATGGTATTAGCCTGCAAGGCTCCGGTCAATATCCTTCTCGCGGATACCCACGATATCGGGGGCAAGGCGATGGGACAGATGCTTCTGCAGCTCCCGGAGGACGAGGTGGATGCAGGGCGTATCTGCAATTATTTAAAAACGGTCGGTGTGACCTATGAGGAGGTGCGCTAAGATGATATTTGATGCGAGGACAGTTAGTATGCTGGTAAAAGAGACCTGGAGAACCTTATATATGGTGGGTCTTTCTTCCCTGATTTCTTATTTGATCGGCATCCCGCTCGGCGTGGCGCTGGTTGTAACCGATAAAGACGGCATCCGTCCTGTGCCGCTGTTTAACAAAGTGGCGGGTGTGATTGTCAACCTGCTCCGTTCGGTGCCGTTTATCATCCTGTTAGCGATGGTAATGCCGCTGACCCGCGCGATCGTGGGAAAGACGATCGGAGCAAATGCGGCAGTTGTACCGCTGGTAATCGCGGCGTTCCCGTATATCAGCCGTATGGTAGAGGCATCGTTAAAGGAAATTGATGCAGGCGTGATAGAAGCAGCAAAATCAATGGGCGCTTCGACCTGGCAGATTATTTTCAAGGTGCTGCTTCCGGAGTCCAAGCCGTCCCTGTTAGTTGGCGCGGCGATTTCAATCACGACGATCCTCGGATATTCCGCGATGGCAGGCTGCGTCGGCGCCGGTGGTCTGGGCGATGTGGCGATCCGATATGGATACCACCGTTATCAGGCAGATATGATGCTGGTTACCGTTGTGATTCTGGTTATTATCGCACAGCTGATTCAGGAGATCTTTACGCGGAGTTCGAGAAGAAGTGATAAGAGAATCCGTTAATAAGATATTTACAGAAATGAAATGCAGCCTATCGTCTGTGGCAGATGCAGGACATTTCTGAAATATAAATTTAAAGGAACTGTTTAAACCCACAAAGAGGAGGAAATCACTATGAAAAAATCATTCTTAGGAACCACATTCCTGGCACTGCTGGCAGCTGCATCCTTAGCAGGCTGCTCTTCCAGCTCGAATGAGACAACTGCTGAGACCGCTGCAGAGGCAGCAGAGGAGACTACCGCAGAGGCAAAAGAGGCAGACGGCGATCTGGAGAAGCTGGTAGTAGGCGCAAGCCCGGCACCGCATGCTGAGATCCTGGAAGCTGCAAGAGACCTTCTGGCAGACAAGGGCTACGATCTGGAGATCGTAGAGTATACTGATTATGTACAGCCGAACAACGCACTGGAGTCCGGCGATCTGGATGCAAACTACTTCCAGCACAAACCATATCTGGATACCTTCAATGAGGAGAATGGCACTCACCTGGTAAGTGCAGGTGCAATCCATTATGAGCCATTCGGCATCTACGCAGGCAAGAGCGATTCTTTAGATGAGCTGGCTGACGGCGCAGAGGTTCTGGTGCCAAACGATGTAACCAACGAGGCAAGAGCACTTCTGCTTCTTCAGGATCAGGGTCTTCTGACACTGAAAGAGGATGCAGGTCTGACCGCAACTATCAATGATATTACAGAGAACCCGAAGAACCTGGATATCGTAGAGCTTGAGGCAGCACAGCTTCCGCGTTCCTTACAGGATGCTGATATTGCAGTTATCAACGGCAACTACGCAATCGAGGCTGGTTTAAAGGTAACCGATGCTCTGGCAGTAGAGGCTTCTGATTCTCTGGCAGCCCAGACATACGGAAATGTCGTAGCAGTCCGTGAAGGTGACGAGGAGAGCGACAAGACAAAAGCTCTGATGGAAGTCCTGACAAGTGATGATATCAAAGAGTTCATCGAGACGAAGTATGATGGAGCGGTTGTTCCGCTGTTTTAATTGACGGCAGGGACCTGATTACAGCAACGAAATTGGGAAGAGGCGGATGCTTTGCGGTGAAAACCGCAGGCGGAGGTCTCTTCTTTCAATTTATGGGAATGTGCGTCAGATGAAAAATGTTTTGCGTGAATTTTTTTGAATCATGTGATAGAATAAGAAAAAGATAAAGGTGACAGGCGGGTGATAAGAATGGAAATTCATATGCAGAACAGGAAAAAGGGCTTTACGCTGGCGGAGCTTTTGGTAGTCGTTGCGATAGTTTCCATTTTAGCTGCAATTTCTATTCCTATTTTTACCAGGCAGCTGGAGACCAGCCGGGAGGCCACGGATCTTGCCAATGTCCGTTCTGCATATGCAGAGGTTATGGCAGCGGTCATGATTGAGGATACAGAGAATGAAGTGAAGGTTGTAAAGCTGAAGCAGAAAAAAGAAAAATGGCAGTCGCATGACCCGGTGACGATAGGTGGAGTGATGCATTATAATGATCAGGGTGATACGGCCAACTGGATTGGTTATCCGGTTCCGGGTGGGGAGTGCGAAGTTTCCTATCGGCCTGATTCGGGAGTGCTTTTTAACTGGAAAAGCGGAAATGGTACAGGCGGTTCGGAACAGAAATACGCGTTTAATATCAATTGCGATGTACATGCGCCCTTGAATGACAGCGGCATATTGAAAATGCTGGGTAATAACAACAATTTTGAAATTGATTCCAACTGTACAAAATCCAATATGCTTCCCAAGATACAGGCGAAGATTGAGGGGGACAGCCTGTTAAAAAAGGGAACCTGGGCCTATCTGGGAGATGCAACGGATAAGTCGAAGCGATATTTATTTTGGACATCTGTAGATATATCCTCAGATTCGGTTGGTGCAGGAAAGAAGATACCGGTTATTATCAGTACAGCAGATGGAAGGTTTTATATTTCAGAAACAACTACCGCTATTCGAAAGAATACAGCTGGTAATTATGTAGCAATCGCCGATCATCTAACTCCACAACAGTATAGGGAATGTCTTTCGGAGGATAAAAAGTATAAGAATCTGCAGGAGGCATATGATGCATACGCAAAGCTGGTGACAGATGGGACGTATCCACAGTATAAGGATACGCTGCCGAAGTAGGGGCTGTGCAGCTGTTACAGGTGGGCGTCTTTAAAGTGGGGGGAGCCAGGGCATATGTTACTGTTCACGCATACGTGCCCAGTAACGGAATTTGCCGTGGCTTCGCATTTAAATACGGCAAATTCCTGCTGCCACCACGTTTTCTTACGGCACTTTCGGTTCCAAAAGTGCCTACCTGTGAACAGTAACGGGCATATATCATTTACCAACCTGTGCCGAAAACCTTGACATTTTCCTGAAAAACCTCTATGATAACAAGGAACTGAAAAATGAAAGGCAGTGAAGAAGAGGAGTACACATAGAAGCCCTGACAGAGAGAACCGCGCAGGTTGAGAGACGGTTCCGGGAAACGGATGTGGAAGGTAGCTTCGGAGCCGGATTTCTGAAAAACTGCGTTCTGCTATGACTTAGGAATGGTGTGAAAGAGAGTGGTGGATAAGAGATCCCGGGAGTTCCCGTTATAGAATCAAGAGGATTGGGATAAAATCTGAATGTGTGCAAAGAAAACACCGACAGATGGAAATCCTGATTGAATTAAGGTGGTACCGCGTATATGACGCCCTTTGCAGATGATATGTCTGCAAGGGGCTTTTTCATTTCATAGGAAATTACGTCCTATGAAACAAAAAACGCTCCGCGAGGATGCGCACTCGCGCGAAGCAGAAACATGTCGCAAGCGACCGCGCTCGGCGCGAGAATGTGCCAAGGCACATTCTTTTTCATAGGAAACGCGCTTCGGAAAGGACAAAACAGATGAAAAAACAGGGTCCGCTGACAAGCTGTGATACGTGCGGTAATTATGTCTATGACGATGATTATGGGTATTATCTGTGCGAGGCAGATCTGGATGAGGACGAGATGGCGGCATTTTTAAACAACCAGCGTTTTGTCTGCCCGTACTACCAGACGGATGATGAGTACAAGATTGTCCGGAAACAGATGTAAGAAACTGCATCGGAAATTACACAAAATGAAGGTAAACAAGATGCGGTTCATGATAGAATGCGAGGATAAACAGCATTTGATGAGTTAAAACACAAAAGGAGAATCGATCAATGAAAGAACTGGAAAAAACATATAATCCGGCAGATATTGAAGATCGCCTGTATCAGAAATGGCTGGACAGCAAATATTTCCACGCCGATGCAGAGCGCGGACGCAGAAACGGCAAGAAGCCGTTCACGATTGTGATGCCTCCGCCAAATATTACCGGACAGCTTCATATGGGACATGCGCTGGATAACACCATGCAGGATATCCTGATCCGTTACAAGAGAATGCAGGGCTATGAGGCACTGTGGCAGCCGGGTACCGACCATGCGGCGATCGCAACGGAGGTTAAGGTTATCAATAAGCTGAAAGAGCAGGGCATTGACAAGCATGATCTGGGTCGTGAGGGCTTCCTGGAGAAAGCATGGGAGTGGAAAGAAGAGTACGGCAGCCGTATCGTAAAACAGCTTCACAAGCTGGGTTCCTCCGCTGACTGGGACCGCGAGCGTTTCACGATGGATGAGGGCTGTTCCGAGGCGGTTCTGGAAGTATTTACCAGACTGTATGAAAAAGGTTATATTTACAAGGGATCCCGTATCATCAACTGGTGCCCAGTCTGCCAGACTTCCATTTCGGATGCCGAGGTAGAGCATGAGGAGCAGGACGGCTTTTTCTGGCACATCAATTACCCGATCGTCGGCGAAGAGGGACGTTTCGTCGAGATCGCAACCACCCGTCCGGAGACGCTGTTAGGCGATACTGCGGTAGCTGTCAACCCGGAGGATGAGCGCTACAAGGATATCGTAGGCAAGATGTTAAAACTGCCGCTGACCGACCGAGAGATTCCGGTCATCGCGGATGAGTATGTAGATAAAGAGTTCGGTACCGGCTGCGTAAAGATCACACCGGCACATGACCCGAACGACTTTGAGGTAGGAAAACGCCACAACCTGGAAGAGATCTGCATCATGAATGACGATGCAACTATCAGCGTACCGGGCAAATATCAGGGCATGGATCGCTACGAGGCGAGAAAAGCCATGGTAGAGGATCTGAAGGAAATGGGACTTTTAGTCAAAGTCGTTCCGCATTCCCACAACGTAGGTACCCACGACCGCTGCGGCACAACCGTCGAGCCGATGGTAAAACCACAGTGGTTTGTCAAGATGGAAGAGATGGCGAAACCGGCGGTAGAGGCACTTAAATCCGGCAGACTTAAATTCGTTCCGGAGAGCTTCGGAAAGACCTATCTGCACTGGCTTGAGGGCATCCGTGACTGGTGTATTTCCCGTCAGCTCTGGTGGGGACACCGGATTCCGGCTTATTATTGTGATGACTGCGGCGAGATGACCGTTGCCAAGAGCGCACCGGCGGTATGCCCGAAATGCGGCGGCACCCACCTGCATCAGGATGAGGACACGCTGGATACCTGGTTCTCCTCCGCCCTGTGGCCGTTCTCCACGCTCGGCTGGCCGAAGGATACACCGGAATATGAATATTTCTATCCGACCGACGTGCTGGTAACCGGATATGATATCATTTTCTTCTGGGTTATCCGTATGGTATTCTCTGGTCTGGAGCAGACGGGCAAAGAGCCGTTCCACACCGTCCTGATCCACGGTCTGGTACGCGACTCCCAGGGACGCAAGATGAGTAAATCCCTTGGAAATGGTATCGATCCGCTCGAGGTTATCGACAAGTACGGTGCCGATGCACTTCGTATGACCCTGATGACCGGTAACGCACCGGGCAACGATATGCGCTTCTATTGGGAGCGTGTGGAAGCGAGTCGTAACTTTGCAAACAAGGTATGGAATGCATCCCGTTTCATTATGATGAACATCGAAAAAGCGCCGGTAACGGATGTGAAGCTTTCTGATCTGCAGATGGCTGACCGCTGGATCCTCTCCAAGGTCAACACGCTGGCAAAAGATGTTACCGAGAACATGGATAAGTACGAGCTGGGAATCGCCCTCCAGAAGGTTTACGATTTCATCTGGGAGGAGTTCTGCGACTGGTACATCGAGATGGTAAAACCGAGACTCTGGTCCGAGGAAGACACCACCAAGGCCGCTGCACTCTGGACCCTGAAAACGGTTCTGATCCAGTCCTTGAAACTGCTGCATCCATATATGCCGTTCATCACCGAGGAAATCTTCTGCAACCTGCAGGATGAGGAACCGTCCATCATGATTTCTTCCTGGCCGGAGTACAAGGATGAGTGGAATTTCGCAGACGAGGAGAAAGCTGTAGAGACGATCAAGGATGCAGTCCGCGCGATCCGCGGCGTCCGCACATCCATGAACGTACCGCCGAGCAAGAAGGCAAAAGTATACGTTGTATCCGAGGATCCGGAAGTTCTGGCCATCTTCGAGCACAGCCGTGTCTTCTTCGCAACTCTTGGCTACGCGAGCGAGGTTGTCCTTCAGAAGGACAAGAGCGGAATCGCAGACGATGCCGTATCGGCTGTGACTGCAAAGGCAACCATCTATATGCCGTTTGCAGAGCTGGTGGATCTGGACAAGGAGATCGAGCGTCTGACCAAGGAAGAGGAGAAGCTGAAAAAAGAGCTTGCCCGTTCCGAGGGTATGTTAAGTAATGAAAAGTTCGTCAGCCGCGCACCGGAGGCAAAGATTGCCGAAGAGCGTGAGAAGCTGGAGAAATACCGCCAGATGATGGCACAGGTACAGGAGCGCCTGGCACAGCTGCGGAAATAGTTGAATATGAAGTAAAAGGCAGGATCGAGAGATCCGCCTGATGCGTGAAATAAGCCGATGTGTATGGGGAAAACTATATGCATTGGCTTATTTGCAAAGAAGGAACCGAAATTATTCTGTTTTTTATCTCAGTCGAGAAGACTCCCACCTCTTCTGGTGGTGAGTAATAGCAAATTTGTCTCAGTGGGAGTCCATTCTCCGACTGAGATAAACGCTCCGCGAGGATGCGCAGTGATTCTGTAAAGAATATGTCAGCTTCGCTGACCAGAATCACGCGCCAAGTCTCACGGACGTTCGACTTGAATTATATGGGCGAATGCCTTTGAAGAGAGAAAGGAGATTATTTTTTTATCCTCGAACGAGGATAATTGGATGATACGAGATATTATGGAGATAAGAACAGCGACAATAGCAGATCTGGCTCAGATTGCAGCCGTGGAAGCAGAATGCTTTCCGGCAGCGGAAGCCGCAACGAAAGAGGAGTTTGCGGAGAGAATTAAGTATTATGGAAATTATTTCTGGCTCATGTTTGAAGGCGAAAAGCTGATTGCGTTTGTGGACGGCTTCGTCACAGACAAGCCAGATCTGACGGATGAGATGTACGAACGGGCAGAAATGCACGATGAAAACGGCGCATGGCAGATGATTTTTGGTGTCAATACGATCCCGGCATATCGGAAACATGGCTATGCGGGACAGTTGCTCCAGTGCGCCATCGAGGATGCCAGAAAACAGGGGAGGAAGGGACTTGTGTTGACGTGTAAGGAAAAATTGATAGCCTATTATGCCAAGTTTGGATTTGTGAATGAGGGGATCTCGGAATCGGTGCATGGGAATGTGACTTGGTATCAGATGCGGTATAAGTTTTAAATTTAAGAAGAAATACGTGATTGCCCGCAAATACTAATAATACTTATTATAGGAATCGAAATGGCGTTTTTAATAGAAGTGTGATAAGATACAAGTATCAGAATTAAAAATGAGACGCCATTTCGATTTTTTGTAATTGTTTGCAATAAGCATTACAAATTCTTTTCCATCTTTCTGCGTGTATCTTTTGCGTGTGTTTTATATGCATAACGGGCATCGGAAGCAGGCTGCACGGGATTGGGTGAAAAAGGGTCAAAAGGGGCGTCCGCAAACAGGAGGGGTTAGAGAAAACATGAAATCATTGCAGGCGCGTTATCTGGATCGACTGGCAGAGCTTTACCCGACGATTGCAGCGGCATCGACGGAGATCATCAATCTGGAATCGATCTTAAATCTGCCGAAAGGAACGGAACATTTCCTGACCGATATCCATGGGGAATACGAGGCATTTTCTCATGTATTGAAAAATGGTTCCGGTTCCGTCAAGCGAAAGATTGACGATGTATTTGGAAATACCCTGAGCCGTCAGGACAAGCAGTCACTGGCAACCCTTATTTACTATCCGGCGGAGAAAATGAGCCGGATTCTGCAGACGGAGAAGAACCCGGATGACTGGTATAAGATCACACTCTATCGTCTGATTGCGGTCTGCCGCCGGGCAGCGAGCAAGTACACGCGTTCGAAGATCCGCAAGGCGCTTCCGAAGGAATTTGCCTATGTGCTGGAAGAACTTCTGACTGAGCGCGGTGATCTGCAGGACAAGGAATCCTACTACGATGCCATCGTCCAGACGATTGTCCGTGTGGGACGGGCGAAAGCCTTTATTATAGCGCTAAGCGAGCTGATTCAGCGCCTGACGGTCGATCATCTTCATATCGTAGGCGATATCTATGACAGGGGTCCGGGACCGCATATCATCATGGACAAGATGATGACCTATCACTCGATTGATGTCCAGTGGGGCAATCACGATGTGCTCTGGATGGGCGCGGCAGCGGGACAGATGGGGTGTATTGCAAACGCAATCCGTATCTGCGCGAGATATGGAAACCTGGATATTTTGGAGGATGGTTACGGCATCAACCTTCTTCCATTGGCAACTTTTGCGATCAATACATATGGGGATGACCCGTGCACCTGCTTCCAGTTAAAGGGCAGTGACTCTTACAGTGCGTCTGAGCGCGAGATGAACCAGAAGATGCACAAGGCGATCTCGATCATCCAGTTCAAGGCGGAAGGGCAGATCATCAAGCGCCATCCGGAATTTGGCCTGGAGAAACGAAATCTTCTGCATCATATTGATTTTGAACGCGGTGTTCTGGAGCTGGGCGGCAAAGAGTACAAGATGCTCGATATGAATTTCCCGACCGTAGATCCGAAAGATCCATATGCATTTACACCGGAAGAAGCGGATATTATGGAACGTCTGGAACGTGCATTCATGAACTGCGAGAAGCTGCAGCAGCATATGAAATTCCTGCTGGCGAAGGGAAGTCTCTATAAAGTATACAACAATAACCTTCTCTACCATGGCTGCGTTCCGTTAAATAAGGACGGTACCTTCAAGGAGGTAGAGATCTACGGCAAGCAATATAAGGGAAAGGCGCTGTACGATATTCTGGACAATTATGTCCGCAAGGGGTTTGTCGCGGTCGATAAGGCAGAGCGGGAAAAAGGCAGGGATATGATGTGGTATATCTGGCTGAATGAAAATTCCCCGCTGTTCGGCAAGGACAAGATGGCAACGTTTGAACGCTATTTTCTGGCAGAAAAAGAGACACATAAAGAAGTAAAAAATCCGTATTACGATATGCTGGAAAATGAGGAAGTGCTTGACCGCATTCTCCGTGAGTTTGGTCTGGAGCCGGAGGGCGCGCACATCATCAACGGTCACGTCCCGGTCAAATCCAAAGACGGCGAGAGCCCGCTCAAATGCGGCGGTAAGCTTCTCGTCATCGACGGTGGTTTCTCAAGGGCATATCAGAAAGAAACCGGTATCGCGGGGTATACGCTGATTTACAACTCCTACGGTCTGATTCTGGCAGCGCACGATCCGTTTGAGTCCACCGAGGCGGCGATCGAGAAGGAGAGTGATATCCATTCCGAGAGCCGTATGGTCAAATGGGTGCCGGAGCGCAAGTGCGTCGGGGATACCGATATCGGACGGGAACTGAAAGAGAAGATCAAAGATCTGGAAAAACTGCTGAATGCGTACTATAGCGGTGCGATCGCGGAGAAATTTACGCGGTAGATCATTCGCCAGACAACGGATGCAAATGGAAATCACGTAAGTGATCCGATTGCAGTGAATGCTGTAGAGGCAAATATTCAGAAATCAGAGAGTGTAAAATGAAAAGGAATACGGCAATGACATAATATGTATTATGTCATTGCTGCATTCCTTTTTTTAATAAATTTTTTATTATTGTACTATAAAATATTACAAACTACAACCGCAACGCAAACTGGAATATTGCGTTTTTTTTGTTTTGAAAATAATGTAATCAGAAAATCAACGTTTTCCTTTTTTCTTTTCTCTCATCGGCTGTAAAAGTCCTCAAATCACGGCACACTGTATATGACATGATACATATTATGTCATATACAGGGACATATATAAAGCAGGAAAATCTGGTTGGCGGAAATATGGACATCTTTTGATTATAAGACAGAGCGAGAAGAAGACAGGAGTTCACCGATACTGGGTGTGCCAATGCGATTGCGGAAACATCTGTCTGGTTTACGGAACGCATTTAAAAAGTGGACATACAAAAAGCTGCGGCTGTTACCGCAGAAAAAGGCAGACGCATGGATGGCTGGATCTGACGGGAGAACAAAGCGGCGCTGAGAGCGAAGGGAGAGAATAGAATGTTGCAAAAATCGCAGGAAGAGCCGAAAAAAAAAGAACAAAGAATTTCGGACATACATACACACGTTCTTCCGGGACTTGATGATGGCTCGAAAAGCATAAGCGCCAGTGTTCGGATGCTTCGGAAATCATATCAGCAAGGTGTGCGCAATGTGATAGCAACCCCTCATTATACCGTCTATCACTGGCGGACAAAACCGGAACAGATACAGAGACTTATGGAGCAGATGGCAAAAGCGGTTCAGAAGGTGATGCCGGAGCTGCGACTGTATAGCGGGCAGGAAATACAATATTTTGAAGGCATGGCTGATATGCTTCAGAGGGGAGAACTGCTGACACTGGCGGGAAGTCATTATGTTCTGGTAGAATTCCTTCCCCAGTCGCAGTGGAGCCAGATACAGAATGCAGTCCGGGAGCTGCTGCTGGCGGGATATTTCCCAGTGCTGGCGCATATTGAGCGTTATCAGTGTCTCAGAAAGACAGGACGTCTGACAGAGCTTCAGAGGGAGGGCGCTTATCTTCAGATGAATTACGGAAGTCTGATAAAGCTTAGAAATGTCTGGAATTTACGTGAGAGACTGGAACGGCGCTGGTGCCGTAAAGTGTTGCTGGCGGGATATATCAGTTTTTTGGGAACCGATATGCATGGGGTTCATCATCGTGCACCGGACAGTGACAGGGCACTTGCCTGGATCCGGAAAAAAGGCGGGGATACATTGGCCAGACAATTGTCAGTGGAGAATCCAGAAAAAATAATCCTGGATGAACGATTATAAGAGAAACTCTAAAATACATCTGAAACAGATTGGCAGAATGCCGGTCAGAAAAAAAGAAAGAAAAGGAAATTTGTAAGGTATGGAAACGAAAGAGAGTCAAAAACAGGCGTGGGATGACGAGGATGTAATTGATGTCGGAGAGATTTTGTATGCATTGCTCCGGAAACTCTGGATTATCATCGGAGCGCTTGTGATTGGAGGAGCAATTGGAGGGGCATATAGTTACTTTTTGCTCACACCGCAGTACACTTCAACCGCAAAAATCTATGTACTGACAAAAGAAACAACACTGACATCGTTGGCCGACCTGCAGATTGGCACGCAGCTGACGCAGGATTACAAGACGATCATTACCGGCCGCTCGGTCATGGAAGAGGTAGTCGATAAACTTCATCTGGACATGGACTATAAAAACCTGGTTAAGAAGATTGAAGTGGAGAATCCGAAAGATACACGTATTCTGAGCATCTCAGCGCAGGATCCGGATGCGGAAATGGCAAAAAAGATCGTTGATACGACGGCAGAAGTAGCATCGGACTATGTAGGAGAAATCATGGAGATGACACCGCCGAAACTCATCGAGAGCGGTGAGGTGGCTGTTAAAAAGACCAGTCCGAGCAATACCAAAAATGCTGCGATTGGCGCTTTGATAGCAGCCTTTTTGGTGTGTGCATACATCAGCCTGACCGTTATTTTGAATGATACGATTCAGTCAGAGGAAGATGTGGAGAAATATCTGGAACTGCCGGTACTGGCTGTGATTCCGGAGAGCAAGATTCACGGAAGAGGCGAGAAAAAAGTAAAACGTACCTCTGGCATCTGGGATATCATCAATCCATTTGCCGGAAAAGAGAAAAACGAAAGAAGGTAGGAGAGCATGGCAAACCAGAATCTGTTCATCCCGGTTACACAGGATGAAAAAAAAGACTATCAATATGAGGAAGCAATGAAAACACTCCGTACCAACATTCAGTTTTCGGGCAGTGGATTGAAAGTGATCATGCTGACCAGCACGATGCCGGATGAGGGAAAAAGTGAGACATCTTCCCAGCTGGCGATTTCAATGGCACAGACAGAGGGACGAGTTTTATTTATTGATGCCGATATCCGTAAATCCGTGCTGGTATCCCGCTTCGGATTCGGGCAGCAGATTTACGGTCTGACGCAGTACCTGACAGGACAGAAACTGCTGGGGGATATTCTGTATCATACCAATCTGCCAAATCTTGACATCATTTTCTCTGGCCCGATGGCGCCGAATCCGGCGGAATTGCTGGGAGAGGACGCATTTGCGCGGCTGGTTGAATGGGCAAGAAATGAATATGACACGATCATCATTGATACGCCGCCTCTTGGAAGTGTCATTGACGCAGCTATTATTTCTCAGCGCTGTGACGGAGCTATCCTGGTAGTTGAAAGCGGGGCGCTCAGTTATCGCCTGGTGCAGAAAGCAAAAAACCAGCTTGAGCGGACGGGCTGCCGGATTTTAGGAGCCGTACTGAATCGTGTCGATATGGCAGGCAGCGGATACTATCATAGATATTATGGAAAATATTCCAAATATAGTAAATATTACGAAAACGAGTCGGATAAATGAAAAAGCAGAATATGATTCGATGGATTGCCGGAGCGGCGCTGGGAATCGCCTGCGTGGGATTCGGTATCCATGCGTATTACAGATATGAAGAGAGAGAAGCAGCCGTGCAGGAGATGGAAGCACGCGGGCAGCAGGAAAACAAGGATGCAGAAGACCAGAAAAATGGGATTTTGACCTGGAATGGAAAGAAATATCGCCGGAATACAGCGATGAGAGCCATTCTTTGTATGGGTATTGATACGAAGGGCGAGATGGCATCACAGGTAGTTTCGGGAAAAGGCGGCGATGCCGATGCCATCTTTCTGATCGCCGAGGACGCGTCCAGAGATCAGGCTCAGATTGTTCTGATTCCAAGAAATACAATGACGGAGATAGAGGTATTTGACTATTTTGGGGAACCTCTGGGAACCGAGACACAGCAGCTGACGCTGGCGTATGCGTTTGGAGACGGGCGGGAAGAAAGCTGTGAACTGACAGCAGAAGCCCTTTCTAAACTTTTATTTGGTCTTAAGATCGACGGATACTTTGCAGTCAATATGGATTCGATTCCCTATTTCAATGATGCAGTCGGTGGTGTGCCGGTTACTGTGGATGACGAGATGGTCGCAAACCAGTATCCAGAAGATTTCAAGATGGGAGAAACAGTCAACCTGATCGGAGATCTGACAGAAAAATATGTCCGCTTCCGGGATGTGGACGAAGAGGGTTCCGCAAGTATTCGTCTTCACCGGCAGAAAGGATATCTGAAAGCGTTTATTCAGAAGGCAAAGGAAAGTCAGGCGGCAGACAAAACCACCATAACCCGGCTGGTGGATGGAATACAGAAATTGGCGATCACCAACATGGCAAAGGACCAGTACATGGACATGGGACTGGCGCTTTTGAACAGTCCGGATGCCATGGAAGACGGTGATTTTATTGAACTGTCGGGAAAAATATATCAGGGAAAATTCGAAGAGTTTTATCCAGATATGGATGAGCTAAAAGAGATTGTCATCAATCTTTTTTATAAAGAAAAAGCTTAAAAAGCAAAGGCTTTGAAAGCCGGAAAGGAAGGTTCAAATGAAAAAGAAGTACGCAGCACTCATGATGGCAGCAGCAATCATGGCAGTGCCGGGCACACTGGCAATGGCAGCGAGCCCGAACACAAATGTGACGGTCAACCGCGGAGGAAGCAGTTCAGGTTCTGCCTCTTCCAAGAGCGCAGGTCTCAATGTAAATGCGGGAACCATTACCAACAAGACATCTACGGGTATCAAGAATAGTGGTAAGAATGGTTCCAACGGTATTACTGTTTCGCAGGGAAATACTGCAAATGGCAGTTCGGTTGGGTTCGCATCCGATCAGCAGATCAAAGACGGCAATAGCTGGGCTGTTGCAGAAAAAGTGTTTGAGATCAATGCAGGTGTTCCGCTGTATCGTGTAACGGGTGATCCGGCACTGGTTGGATATTCTCCGCTTATGCCGGCACAGCAGCTCATGACAACCGATGCAAATGGCGGTGTAGTGAGTGATCCGGTCACGGTAAATATTGCAGTAGCAGCTCTGGGTGATGTTCAGAATGTAGAAATCTACTACTACAGTGAAACCGATCATAAGTGGGAATTAGCTCCGGTCAACGGGATTGATCATGCAACAAACTCTGTTAATGTAACAATTCCGGGCAATGCAGTCTTTACATTGGTTCATAAGAACTAATTGATAAGGCCGCGGAAGCCGGCAGGTATCTGGTAAGAGAGGTACCTGTCGGTACCTTGAGAGGCTGATTTACAAAGTCGATTGCAATAGGCATTGACGGGGGGAGCGGTAGATATGTACAGAAGAAATTCAGGCGGATGGATGAAGCATATCGATTTCATCATCCTGGATGTGATTCCTCTGCAGGCGGCATTAATACTTGCCTATGCATGCAGTGGGTATGGATGGGATATATACACACCGATTTTGTATCGGAATATGGCGATTTTTTTAGGAATGATGGATCTGATTTTGCTGGTTTGCCGGGAGACAATGCGGGGAGTCATAAGAAGAGACCATTTTGTGGAATTTATAGTAGCTGTCAAGCAGGCCGTTTTTATAGAAGGCAGTGCTCTTTTATATCTGTTCCTTCTGCAGGAAGGGCAGAGGTATTCCAGGCTGGCACTGATGCTGACGGCTGTCTTCTATATCGGAATCGCATATATTGTGCGTGAATGCTGGAAATGGCATCTGCAGCGGAAAAAAACAGTCGATGGAAACAAGCGTGTTCTGCTGATTGTGACAAATGAGGACATAGCCGGACGGACGGTCAAAACGATCAAGGAAAACAATTATGCACAATACATGATTGCGGGGGTCTGCCTGATCGGATGTCACGAATCGCATGTAGGAGAGAAAATCGAAGAAATCCCTGTGATAGTGGAGGAGGAAGAACTTCCCCATTATGTCTGCCAGGGATGGATTGATGAGGTTGTTGTTATAACCTCAGAGATGGTGCCATATCCGGATAAGCTGCTGAACCAGCTGACAGAAACCGGCGTAACGGTGCATCTGAACCTGGCAAAAGTGACAAGTGTGCCGGGAAAGAGACAGTTTGTGGAGAAAATAGGACCGTATACCGTGCTGACAACGAGCATCAATTATGCGTCGTCTTTCCAGCTTTTTCTCAAACGGATGATGGATGTCATAGGCGGACTGATCGGCTGTGCATTGACGGCGGTACTCTTTTTATTTCTTGCACCTGCGATTTATCTGTCATCACCGGGACCGATCTTTTTTACCCAGGAAAGAGTCGGAAAAAATGGAAAACGGTTCAAAATGTACAAATTCAGAAGTATGTACATGGACGCCGAAACACGCCGTGATGAGCTGATGAAAGAAAATAAGCTGGGCGATGGAAAGATGTTCAAGCTTGATTTTGACCCGCGCGTGATCGGAAATCAAATCATGCCGGATGGAAGCCATAAGACCGGAATCGGTGAATTTATCCGCCGGACAAGCCTGGATGAATTTCCTCAGTTTTTCAATGTGCTGAAAGGAGATATGTCGCTTGTAGGCACCCGCCCGCCGCTGATTTCAGAGACCAATCTCTATGAATTGCACCATAAAGCCAGACTGGCGATCAAGCCGGGTATTACCGGTATGTGGCAGGTCAGCGGTCGAAGTGAAATCACGGACTTCGAAGAAGTTGTCCGCCTCGACCGGGAGTATATCACTAATTGGAATATCGGAATGGATATAAAGATTCTGATGAAGACGGTGATGGTGGTTTTGAGGAGAGATGGGGCGGTGTAAGGGGGACAAGTTATCCATAAGTGGATGGCTTCGATTGAGAGCAGAGAAAAGCCTGATTTCATGCGGGTTTGCGCGGCTTGACCTTTTCACCTCAACTTGTTTCTGCTTGTCATGGTGCGTTACGGCCAGCGTGCTTTCAGGGGTTAATGGCTTCTGGTTGCGCTCTATACTTAACCCATCACAGCGAAAGCTGATAGAGCAGAAAACAGAATAAGGAGGTACGAGGACAAGCCTGCGTATAGATTGTTGTTGCAATCTGTATACAGGCTTGTTGTTGTGCTTTGAAGTAAGTTGAGGGGGTAAAAGTATACGATTGGCAAGAAATACGTGTACATATATAAAAACACCTTTTGAGGTAATTAGGTCCAAAGAAGACCGGAGGAGTAAATATTATGAAGAATTTCAAAATCGCTGTTGCTGGCACTGGTTACGTTGGGCTGTCGATTGCAACTTTGCTGAGTCAGCATCATCAGGTAACTGCAGTTGATATTGTACCGGAGAAGGTTGAGCTGATTAACAATCGCAAGTCTCCGATTCAGGATGATTATATAGAGAAGTACCTCGCAGAGAAAGAATTAAATCTGACCGCGACGTTGGATGCGAAGACCGCATACACAGATGCAGATTTCGTTGTAATAGCGGCACCTACAAATGTCTACTCAACAAACCGTATTGACGTAGCAACATCGAAAAGAACCTGTTTTGCACACTAATTGGGGCTGCTGAAATTGGCTATATTTCACAGCTGTATGAGCTATAAATGCTAGATGCTTATACAAAACGCTGAATTTTTGCCCCATGTGGCACAAAATTGGCACATCTTTTTCAGAAGAACCATAGAAATGGCGGAAAACAGGGGAAAACAAAAAAATCCGTGAGTTTATCATTAACGTCTGAAACTGCTGTTGAGTACACTATTTAACCTGCTAATGACATCTACATCATAACGGTTTGTTGAGTCATGAAAATTACGGAAAAACAGACGATTTCTACTTCATAAAACAGCTGTTGAGTAGAGCATTGATGGCGATGATAAATACAGATTTTGTGCGGTGAGAGTGAATGATTTGTTCATAACGAACAATGAATGGTGAGAATTTGACCGGATGATATATACAGTTTTAACAAAACTCATGCGCCGACAGGGTTCGATTCGACAATCCAACACTTAGAAAAAACGTCATTGCAGGGTATACGGGGTTCGACTGTATAAATCAACACTTCGGCTATAGAGGAATAGAGACGAGTGTACTCAACGGATGTTTTATGGAGTAGAAAACAAGGGAAATATGATTGCTGGGGTAGTTGGATACGACAGTATAAGAAAACACTTAGCCGAGTGTGGTTATCACACATGAGGAATTAGAGAGAAAGACCATCCATATGGATGTGTACATAGAAAATTAGAGGATATGCCCGATGAGGGCCGGAGGAGTAAATAACATGAAGAATTACAAAATCTCCGTTGCGGGCACTGGTTATGTTGGTTTGTCGATTGCGACATTACTTTCTCAGCATCATCATGTGACCGCTGTGGATATCATTCCGGAGAAGGTCGAGATGATCAACAACCGGAAGTCTCCGATTCAGGATGACTATATTGAAAAATATCTGGCAGAAAAGAATCTGGATCTGACTGCAACCCTCGATGCAAAGGCTGCATACTCGAATGCGGATTTTGTTGTAGTGGCTGCCCCGACCAATGTCTACTCAACAAAAGCAGTCGAGTTCTGATGGTCTATGGTGGAGTTGAATATACATACAAAAACACCTGATTTTGCATAAATATGCGCTGCATTTTACTCTGAAAATCATGTTTTGTGCAGTAGGACGTTAATACTGATAACTGCATTTATCTGCGTGGCGTTGAGCAACGGACGGAAATTACTAATATTCTGTCGTGTAGACATCATAAAAAATGAATAAATCATTGTGCAGGTTGCAATAAGAATGATAGATATATTTGTATGATTATTACAAAAAAGATGGAATGGGAAAATCTGGCAAAATAGAAGCAAAAAAACGGGTTTACTCAACAGATTAACACTTTGATGTAGAGGGCGGAGAGTGTGGCGTATGAATATGCGCCGGAGAAAAGTAGTGAAAGGTGCAACTGATTTTATTGAGTGAACCTGTCTGGATAATGATATGCAGGAAAATGGACGAAATACCGAGAAAAGATTTGATTGCTGCGGCAAAAGGGTACGACAGCATAAGAAAACACTTAGCCGTGTGAGCGGCAAGAGGAAAAAGGAAATACTATCTGTGAAGAGCAGATGTGTACATAGATTAGGAAATTAACCAAAACGGAGGAATACATATGAGCACAGTTACTTTAGATAATAAAACGATTTTAGTCACAGGTGCAGCCGGCTTCATAGGCTCTAACCTTGTGAAAAGAATCTATCAGGAGGCTCCTTCTGCAACGGTCATCGGCATTGATAACATGAATGCTTACTATGACGTTGCCCTGAAAGAGTTCCGTTTGAATGAGCTGGCCAAGTATCCCACATTCACTTTTGTAAAAGGCAACATCGCTGACAAGGCATTGATCACAGAGCTGTTCGAGAAATATAAGCCTGCTGTGGTCGTGAACCTTGCAGCACAGGCTGGTGTGCGTTACTCCATCACCAACCCGGATGCCTATGTGGAATCCAACCTGGTCGGCTTTTTCAATATTCTGGAAGCCTGCCGTCATTGTGAGAGCTTGGAGCATCTGGTGTATGCTTCCTCTTCCAGTGTCTATGGTTCCAACAAGAAAGTTCCGTACAGCACGGATGACAAGGTAGATAACCCGGTTTCCCTGTATGCGGTAACCAAGAAATCCAATGAGCTGATGGCTCATGCTTATTCCAAGCTGTACAACATCCCGTCCACCGGTCTGCGGTTCTTTACGGTGTATGGTCCTGCTGGTCGCCCGGATATGGCTTACTTCGGCTTCACCAATAAGCTGGTGAAGGGCGAAACAATTAAGATCTTCAACTACGGCAACTGCAAACGCGACTTCACTTATGTGGACGATATTGTTGAGGGCGTTGTCCGCGTAATGAAGAAAGCTCCGGACAAGAAGAATGGTGAGGACGGCCTGCCGATTCCGCCGTATGCAGTTTACAACATCGGTAATCAGAATCCGGAAAATCTACTGGACTTCGTGCAGATTCTGAGCGAGGAACTGGTTCGTGCGAAAGTGTTGCCGGAGGATTATGACTTCGAGGCACACAAGGAGCTGGTTCCGATGCAGCCGGGCGATGTGCCTGTTACTTATGCAGATACGAGCGCTTTGGAGCGTGACTTCGGATACAAGCCGAGCACAAGTCTGCGGACCGGATTAAGAAATTTCGCTGAGTGGTACGCTGAGTTTTATAAATAAGAGATTAGAGGGATAAAGAAATGAGAGAGTTTAAGGATTTGAAGATTGCTGTGGCTGGTACTGGTTATGTGGGTCTTTCCATTGCTACGTTGTTATCTCAGCACCACAAGGTGACTGCAGTGGATATTATTCCTGATAAAGTGGAGATGATTAACAATAAGAAGTCTCAGATTCAGGACGAATACATTGAGAAATATCTGGCAGAAAAAGAGTTGGATTTGACTGCAACTCTGGATGCAAAAGAAGCATACTCCGATGCAGATTTCGTGGTCATTGCTGCACCTACAAATTACGATAGTAAGAAGAATTTCTTTGACACAAGCGCAGTCGAAGCGGTCATCAAACTGGTGATTGAGTATAACCCGGAAGCCATTATGGTTATCAAGAGTACCATCCCGGTTGGTTACACTGCATCGGTTCGTGAAAAGTTCCACTGCGATAATATCATCTTCAGCCCAGAGTTCCTGCGTGAATCTAAGGCTCTCTACGATAACCTGTATCCGAGCCGCATTATTGTCGGTACAGATGTGGATAATGCTCGTTTGGTGAAAGCGGCACACACTTTTGCAGAACTCCTGCAGGAAGGCGCAATTAAAGAGAACATTGACACTCTGTTTATGGGCTTTACCGAAGCAGAAGCTGTCAAACTTTTTGCGAATACTTATCTGGCTCTGCGTGTCAGCTACTTCAATGAACTGGATACTTATGCCGAGATGAAGGGATTGAATACCCAGCAAATCATTAACGGTGTTTGCCTTGATCCTCGTATTGGTACTCATTATAACAATCCGTCCTTTGGCTACGGCGGCTATTGCCTGCCGAAAGATACCAAGCAGTTGCTGGCAAACTACGCTGATGTGCCGGAGAACCTGATCGAAGCTATTGTTGAAAGTAACAGAACAAGAAAAGACTTTATCGCTGACCGTGTGTTGGAGATTGCTGGTGCGTATGAGGCAAATGATAGCTGGGATGAGAGCAAGGAGAAGGAAGTCGTTGTTGGTGTTTACCGCTTGACCATGAAGAGCAACAGCGACAACTTCCGCCAGAGCAGTATCCAAGGTGTCATGAAACGCATCAAGGCAAAGGGTGCAACGGTTATTATCTACGAGCCGACATTGAAAAATGGTGAGAAGTTCTTTGGTTCTGTTGTTGTGAATGATCTGGACGAGTTCAAGAAGCAGAGTCAGGCCATCATCGCAAACCGCTATGATAAGTGCCTGGATGATGTGAAAGAGAAAGTGTACACGAGAGATATTTTCCAGAGAGATTAAGAAAGACGAGGGATACAGAATGAAAGGCATTATTTTAGCGGGAGGATCAGGCACTCGTCTGTATCCGTTGACGAAAGTTACGAGCAAGCAGCTCTTACCTATTTTTGATAAACCGATGATTTACTATCCGATGTCCGTTCTGATGAACGCTGGCATCCGCGACATTTTGATTATTTCCACACCACAGGATACTCCTCGTTTCGAGAACTTGCTGGGTGATGGGCACCAGTTTGGTGTGAATTTGACCTATGCTGTTCAGCCTTCTCCGGATGGATTGGCACAGGCCTTTATCATTGGTGCTGATTTTATTGGCAATGATTCTGTGGCAATGGTTCTGGGCGACAACATCTTTGCGGGTCACGGATTAAAGAAACCAATGAGGGCGGCTATATCAGCTGGTATGATTTCACGAAAGAAATCTACCGTCAGGCTGGATATAAGACGGAAGTCCTGCCGGTGACCACGGCAGAGTACGGTCTGAGCAAGGCTGCTCGCCCGTTCAACAGCCGCTTAGATAAGAGCAAGCTGGTAGAAGCTGGATTTACTCCGCTTCCGACCTGGCAAGATGCGCTGAGCCGTTATCTGAAAGAAATCGAGCAGTTTTGATTTTATATAAAATGCGCAATAAGGAGAAAATAAATGATTATTACAAAAACACCGTTTCGTATGTCTTTCTTCGGTGGCGGAACAGATATGGAAAGTTTTTTCAAAGATAATGGTGGTGCGGTTTTGTCCACCACATTTGACAAATATTGTTATGTAAATGTGCGTCATCTGCCGCGTTTTTTTGACTACTCTACAGAATTATCTTACTCGAAAACAGAGCGAGTAACTGACATCAATGACATCCAGCATCCGGCTATCCGAAATGCAATGAAGATGTTAGACATGCACGAGATTCGTCTCACTTATGAAGCGGATCTGCCTGCCCGTTCAGGTCTTGGCACATCAAGCTCATTTGCAGTTGGTATGCTGAACGCCTTTTATGCATTAAAAGGGAAATATGCAGATAAGAAGAAGTTGGCAGATGAAGCAATCTATCTGGAACGCAACCTTTGCCATGAAGCAGGCGGATGGCAGGATCAAATTGCAGCATCTTTTGGTGGATTTAATCGCATCAACTTTAATGCAGATGGTTATGAAGTTCTTCCGGTAATCATCTCATCGGAAAGAAAGAAACAGCTCAACCAAAACTTAATGATGTTTTTCACTGGCTTTACCCGCTTCTCTTCTGACGTACAGAAGGCAAACGCAGCAGGAAAGACGGATAAAACAGCACAGCTGAAAGAGATGCTTTCTTTGGTAGATGATGCAGAGCGGGTTTTGACGGATAAAGAAAGCGATTTGGATGATTTTGGACGGCTGCTTGACCATACTTGGAAGTTAAAGCGGCAGACTGGCTCGGCTGTGTCAACAAACAGTATTGATGAACTGTATGCAAAGGGGATGGCTGCTGGTGCTTTGGGAGGAAAGTTGCTCGGTGCAGGTGGTGGCGGTTTTCTTGTATTCTATGTACAACCGGAGCGTCAGGACGCAGTGCGCTGGGCAATGAGAGATTTGCTGTACATCCCATTTAAGTTTGAGGATGGCGGTACAAGAGTGATCCACTATACACCAGAAGATTATACACCGAGGAACTGAGAATATGAAAGTAGTAATTATGGCGGGTGGAAAGGGAACTCGTATTTCTTCCGTGGCGAGTGACATTCCAAAGCCAATGATAAAAATTGAGGGCATTCCTGTTTTGGAACGAGAGATTGAATGTCTGAAAGAGCAGGGCTTCGATGACATTCTTATTACTGTGAGTCATCTTGGAAATATCATCATGGATTATTTTGGTGATGGTTCTGGAAACTCACCAGTGACAGGGCAGCCGCTTGGTGCACATATTGAATATTATTTTGAACAAGAACCACTGGGTAATGCGGGTGCACTGTTCAAGATTAAAGACAAATTAGCAGAAGATTTTCTGCTTTTGAATGCTGATGCTATGTTTGATGTGGACTTTAACAGATTTGTTGAGTATCACAAGCGACATGGTGGACTGGTTACACTTTTTACTCATCCTAATAGCCATCCGTATGATAGCGGGCTGATTGTTGCAAATAAAAATGGTGCGGTTGAAAAATGGCTTGCAAAAGAGGATGAAAGGCCGAAGTATTATCGAAACCGCGTGAATGCGGGGCTTCATGTCATTAACCCAAAAGTATTAGCACTTTCCAAGATTGATGCCGAAGCTGTTGGAAAAATTGGTGGTGACGGAAAACCCGTAAAAGTGGACTTGGATCGCCGGTTGTTGAAGCCTCTTGCTGGAACAGGAAAGATGTTCTGTTACGACAGCCCGGAATATGTTAAGGATATGGGAACACCGGATAGGTACTATTCTGTGTGCGCTGATTATCGAGAAGGGCGCGTTACAGGAAAGAATCTGAAAAATAAGCAGAAGGCGATATTCCTTGACCGAGATGGAACGATTAATAAATATGTTGGTTTCCTTCGGAACATTGATGATTTTGAGTTGATAGATGGAGTTGCAGAAGCGATTCGCAAAATTAATGAGTCGGGATATCTTGCAATCGTCGCAACTAATCAGCCTGTAATTGTTCGTGGTGAAGTATCATTTGACGAGTTAGAAGAAATTCACAACAAGATGGAAACGCTTCTCGGCAAGGAGGGCGCATATCTGAATGCAATCTATTATTGTCCGCATCATCCTCATAAGGGATATGAGGGGGAGCGTCCGGAATTGAAGATTGATTGTGACTGCCGAAAGCCAAAGCCAGGGATGCTATTGAAAGCAGCCGAAGACTTTAATATTGATTTGTCTCAATCTTGGATGATTGGTGACGGAGAGAATGATATTAAGGCTGGAATCAACGCTGGGTGTAAAACTGTGTTAATTGGAAATGGTGACGAAAACTACGGTCAAATGATGATGGTTGATTCTCTGTTGGCGTTTGTGAAGATATCCTTGTGAAAAAATTGCGGAGTATAAAAATGATAGAGCTAAAAGAAAATATAAAAAAACATATTGATTTGCTTTGTGAACGTTATCCGGCATTGAAGATTGTAGAAGATGATATTGCAAGGGCATATCAGATATTAGAAGATTCATATAAAAATGGCGGAAAACTGTTGGTTGCTGGAAATGGTGGATCTGCAGCGGATGCAGAGCATATCGTTGGGGAATTGATGAAAGGATTCAAACTTCCAAGAAAACCGCAGTCGGATTTTGCAGACAAGTTAATTCAGACAAATACAGAATTAGGAGCTGTTTTGGCTGAAAACTTGCAGGGGGCACTCCCTGCGATTGCCTTGGATGGCCATCCGGCATTATCTACGGCCTATATGAATGATTGTGAGCCACTTCTTTGTTTTGCACAGCAGGTAAATGGCTATGGCAAAACGGGTGATGTGTTCCTTGGCATTTCAACAAGTGGTAACAGTAAAAAAGTTTTGTATGCAGCGACAACTGCTCATGCAAAGGGTATGAAAGTAATCGGTCTGACAGGGGCAAAAAGCAGCAAGCTTGAGCAGATGAGTGATGTGTGTATCAAAGTGCCTCAGATAGAGACCTATATGATTCAGGAATTCCATCTTCCGGTTTACCATTGCTTGTGCTTAATGTTGGAAGATGAATTTTTTTGGGAGAACTGATGTGATGGAAAAACAACCATTGCTTAACACATACATAAACAATGTCACAATGTCGGAGACGGTAGAAGCCATTGAGCAGATGATTACTGCAGATAAAAAATCCTACATTGTGGCAATCAATGTGGATGTTGTTATGAAAATAGAAGATGATCCATACCTAAAGAAGGTCGTTGATAGAGCTGATATGGTGCTGGTAGACGGCAAGCCGTTGGTATGGATTTCTAAAATGCATGGCAAGCCGTTAAAAGCGAAAATTTCGGGGTCTGATTTGGTTCCACTGCTTTGTGAAGCTGCGGCTGAAAAAGGATATAAAATCTTTATTATTGGCGGAAAAGATGGCATTGCGGCACAGGCGAAAGAAAAATTAGAAAGCAAACATCCGAAGATTCAAATCGTCGGAACTTATGCGCCCCCATTTGGATTTGAAAAGGATGAGAAAGAGTTAAATCATATTAATCAAATGATTTCTGATGTGAAACCTGATTTGCTGATTGCGTGCTTTGGATGTCCTAAACAGGAAAAATGGATTTATGAGAATATCGGAAAGTATGATGCAAAAGTTTCAGTATGTGCAGGCGCAACGGTTGACTTCCTTGCTGGAAATGTGAAACGTGCACCACGCTGGATGAGTGAGCATGGTTTGGAGTGGTTTTATCGCTTCTTGCAAGAACCAAAACGGATGTTTAAGAGATACTTTATAAACGACATAAAGATTGTCAATTTGATAAGAAAATATAGGTAATGACATGGAAAATATATGTTTTGTTGTAAATAAATATCCAAATGAATTTGAACCATATATGCTTGTTTTTTTGCAGCAACTTGCTTGGGAATTTGCAGATATGGGGAAAAAGGTAACCGTGATATGTCCTTTGCCCGTAAATTTGAATAGGAAGTATTTGCAGATACCTTATCACACCAGAGAATATACAGAAAAGAAGAAATCTATTGATATATACTGGCCAAAAACAGCAGGGCTTGGTCAATCGCATTATGTTTTGGGAAGAAGCCCAGTTGGAATAACGACTTTTTTCTTAGAAAAAGCAGCGGAACGCGTAATTAGATCATTCACAGAAAAACCAGATGTTATATATGGACATTTCATGGCACCGTCCGGTATTGCTGTGGCAAGATTAAGTGATACGTTCAAAATTCCTGCTTTCTTTGCGTTAGGTGAGTCACATAATACAATAGAACAGTTTGGAGCAGAAAGGGCAAAGGAAGAACTAAAAGATATTGCAGGAGTTATAGCTGTTTCAACATATCTAAAAAGATGGATAGTTGATGCAGGTGTTCTTGAAGATGATAAAGTGGAAGTCTTTCCAAATGGAATTAATGGAGATAGGTTTAGAAAATATAATAAGACTTATGCACGCGATTACTTTGGATTACCAAAAAATGAAGTGCTAGTAGGATTTGTTGGTGCATTCAACGAGCGAAAAGGGATTCTGCGAGTGTGCGAAGCTATGAAAACGGTTAGAGGTGCAAGGTTAATATGTGCGGGGAAAGGTGAGCAGAGTCCCTATGGCGATAATTGTATTTTTGCAAAGTCTTTAAAGCCAGAAGAAATACCGCTGTTTAATAGTGCAGCAGACATTTTTGTGTTACCAACGTTGAATGAGGGATGTAGTAACGCAATCGTTGAAGCAATGGCTTGTGGATTACCGATAATATCATCAAATAGAGCATTTAATGATGATATTTTGGATGCGGAATGCTCTATTAGAGTAAATCCAGTTGATGTCGATGAAATTCATGAAGCAATTCAAAAACTTGTTTCAGACCCTATTAGTAGAGAAAAAATGTCAGAAGCCGCAATAAAAAAAGCAGAAAATTTGACATTGAGTGTGCGCGCTCAAAATATTCTGGCGTACATTGAAAATAGAATAGGAGTATGGGAAAGTGAAAATACGGATAGGAACAGAAGAAAGAAGTTTTAGTTCGGCTAAAGTTTGGAGAGTGTTTTATGCACTTTTTGGACAATGGCTGCCTAGATCCTGTTATTCAAAAATATGCATGAAAATTAGATATTTCTTCCTAAAAAAAATTGCCAAAAATACTGGCAAGAACGTCAATATAGAACAGTATGTCGTATTTGGAGAGGAATTTGAAATCGGTGATAATTCAACCGTTGGATTTCGATCTGATCTATATGGTCCAGTTAAAATTGGAAGAGATGTTATGTTGGGACCGGAGGTAGCTATCTATACTCATAATCACCGTCACGATGAAACTGATATTCCAATGATTCAGCAAGGATATACGGAGATGAAACCTGTATATATAGATGATGACGTGTGGATTGGGAGAAGGGTGTTGATTATGCCAGGAGTCCATATAGGAACAGGAGCAATTATAGCCGCAGGTTCAGTTGTGACCAAGAACGTTGAGCCATACAGTATTGTAGGGGGGAATCCGGCCAAACACATCAAATATAGAAGGGAAAATCTATGAGTGTAAAAATATATATTAAAAAGTCATTAAATGTGTTCTTCTGGTGTCTGGATAAAATATCAAGAAAGGCTTATGTGAAATTCTATCCCAAATATTTAAATTGGCTTGGAATAAAGATTGATACGAAAAATTGCGAGCAAACATGGATTAGTCCAACTGTGTTTTTGATAGTTCGCAATATGATTTAATAGAGATAGGAAAAGACGTCACCATTTCTTTTGGGGTAAAAATATTGGTTCATGATTTTAGTATTAAACACGCAGCTAGAGTTATTTGTAAAGAAGATAAAGTGAAAACATCAATAAGGAAATCTGTTAAAATCGGAAATAATGTTTTTATCGGTGCAGAAACAATGATTTTGCCGGGAACAGTTATATGTGACAATTGTATTGTGTGTGGGGGGACTGTGATTAAGGGAAAAACAGATCCAAATGGAATATACGCAGGAAACCCGGCAAAAAGGATAGGTTGCGTTGAGACATTTGAAAAAAAATATATAGATTGACATAGGAGCAGATAGGATGAAAACAATTGCTTTTTTTGTACCTCAGTATCATCAAATTCCATTAAATGACAAATACTGGGGCGAAGGATTTACAGAGTGGGATAATGTAAAAAATGCGAAATCACTATTTGAGGGACATATTCAACCTAAGATTCCACTGGATAACAATTATTATAATTTATTGGACCGTAGAACAAAGATATGGCAACGTGATTTGGCTAAAGAATATGGCATTTATGGTTTCTGCTATTACCACTATTGGTTTAACGGAGAAATGCTTTTAGAGAAACCTTGTGAGCAGATTTTAGGCGATTCGGAATTGGATCTGCCATTCTGTTTTTGCTGGGCAAACGAAGCGTGGTCAATGGAGTGGACTGGTAAAAAAACAGTGATTATGCCACAATTTTATGGTGAAAAAAAAGAGTGGCTTGAGCATTGGAAATATCTCCTGCAGTTTTTCAGAGATGATAGATATATAAAAATAGATGGGAAACCTGTTTTGATTATTTATCGACCAGAATCAATAGAATGCCTCAGTGAAATGCTGCAATATTGGAGAGAATTGGCATTCGAAGCAGGGTTTCCTGGTATGGTTTTTATGAACCAAAGTGCGGAGTTTATGTTGGACAATAGAAAAGATCACAGCCAAATAGATTTTGAAATTGAATATGAACCAATTAACTCCAGAAAGAGTTTGGGGAAGAACAAATTTGCAAATATAAAAAGACTAAGAAGAGATGTTATGAACTTCTGTGAAAAAAAATTTGGTTGGGATTTACGGCGACATGGCAATTATCTTTTAATGAAGGCGACTAATATGCAAAGGCCTAGTTATGATGAGGCGTGGAAAGACATTTTAACTAGAAAACCGCATGGCAATAATTCGATTCCATGTGCATTTGTAAATTGGGATAACAGTCCGAGATATCATGAGAGAGGACAGGTTTATATAGGTGCAAATCCAGAAAAATTCAAAAAGTATTTTTCGGCACAGATTAAGCGGACAAAAGAAGTCTATCATAAGGATATGATGTTTATTTTTGCATGGAATGAATGGGGAGAAGGTGGTTATCTGGAGCCGGACGAAGAAAACAAATATGGTTATCTTGAAGCTGTAAGAGACGCTTTAAAGGAGAATGATGAGTTTCCATGGTAAAAAAATATAATAGTCAGAAAAATATTATTTGGATTGCTTCTAATGCCCCCTACAGTGGAGCACCCGCAGCGGGAGGTCAGACTTTTAATTATTACCTAAATGGTTTTAAGCGAAGTGCTGATTTTAATATTAGACTGGTGTGTTGGGGGGATATTTGGAAAAAAAAGGAAATTGAAGATGAGCAAAAGGATATAGTTCATCATGTGATCTATACTGAACCAACACTAAAATCTAAAATTAAAAAAATTAGCAACATTGAGTCATCATATAATCCATGGAACAAAAATGCCAATCTGATTTCAAATTATTGTGCAAATGAAATCATAAACACATTAGTTAACTGGAAAGTTGAGGGTTTTTTGCCAGATTGTATTATTTTAGAATGGACAAATACGGTGGTGCTAGCTTCTCGAATACATAAGATATTTCCAGATGCTAAACTAATCGCTTCTGAGCATGATGTGACATTTGTTGGCTATAAAAGAAAAGCAAAGTATTTTAAAGGAATAAAAAAGATTTTATGGAAACATAAATACCTTTATGAAAAGAAAACGGAACTGAATGCTTTGAGAGAGTGTGACTTAATACTTCCACATAATGCTGAAAACAAGGAAGTGCTAATAAAGTGCGGAGTAAATGAAGAGAAAATTCAATGGCTTGTTCCTTATTATAGTAATATGTCGGGGTGTGCAAGAAAATCTAACAACCGAGATATACTTTTCTTTGGAGCCATGTCTCGCCCAGAAAACTATTTAAGCGCAATTTGGTTCATAGAGAATGTGATGCCCTTATTGAATGATTTAGATGTTCGTTTCGTTATTGTAGGTAGTAAACCGCCAGAGGAATTAAAAAGATTTAAGTCCGACCGTATTGTGATTACTGGATTTGTTAATGATACACTTCCGTATTTTGAATCTTCCATGTGCTTGGTAGCTCCATTAGTTCTAGGAGCAGGAATAAAAGTCAAAATATTAGAGGCCATGTCATCAGGAATTCCAGTGTTGACAAATGATATAGGGATTGAAGGTATTCCGGCTGAAAATGGGTCAACATACTTCCATTGTAATGATGCAGAAACTTATAATAAAATTATTCGACAATTGTATAGTGGTGAGATTGACACTGAAACGGTTTCTATTAAATCAAGAGAATTTATGAAACAGTTGTTTGATGTTGAAGGATCTTTGAGACGGTATATGTATTTGTGCAAGGAATTATAACATGGAATGATCGAAGCGTAGTAAAGGAGGCGAATTATGAAAATTAAAGTCAGCATAAATACACCTAAAATTGTGTTGTTGATAGCCTTGCTTTTGTATGCGCTATCGCAACAGAGTTGGGGTGGGCTTATTTCTGGTACTATTATGTGGCGTATACTCTTTTTGGGATGCGTCGTATTTGGTATTACAGCATTTTTCAAACTAGTTAAGACACCTTCATTGTACATGGTTATGAGTGTTGCAATGATAGCAGTTGTCCTTTTGTTTAATAATCAAAACCTTAGCAATGGAAGTAATGGCTATGAATTGGTGTTTTGTGAAATAGTGCTATTTTCAATCTCTGCATATCGAGGTGATTATTGGATTAAGAGTTCGTTGAAATTGATGCTTATGTTGGGCGTTTTTTATGCACTGATGACATTGTTGTCATTTTCTAGTAAAGGGTTCTATGATTTGATCATATATCCTTTCATATCTTCAATTAACGATACCAGTCATATGGGATTGAGTGCGTATTATTCCAATGGATTTACAGCACATTATAGTTTTAATGGAATGTATGTTGCAATGGGAGTATGCATAGCGATGGGGAGCTTAGTACCTTTGAGCGGTTGCCAAAATGTGAGAAAAAAATTGTTGAAAGTCATATTTGTCGTACTTATGTTTTTAGTTCTTCTCTTGACAAATAAGCGCGCTCATATACTTTTTACTGGAGCTGGAGCTTTCTTAGCGTACTACTTTTATAATAGTAATACGCCAACTAAAAGAATAACAAAAATTATGGCATTAATAATTGGTGTTTTACTGGCGGCATACTTTCTTAGCTATTTTATGCCGGATGCTTTTGAATTTTTAAGACGTTTTGAGGAATCGGCTAATGGTGAGGGTGGCATATCCAATGGTCGATATATAGTTTGGGGAATTGCAACAGCGTTTGCCAGTGGGAATAAGATGTTTGGAACAGGATGGTGGTCTTTTTATCGTTATTTCGGAGCCCATGTACATAACATATACCTTCAGCTTTATGTTGAAACGGGACTGATTGGCACAACGATATTCATTCTTTTCTTTTTTAATGCTTATGTTAAAAATATTGTACTTATCAAAGAAATCCGTAGAGAGAAAGTGTTTTTATCTGAAAACGCTGAAAAGCATTTAATTATTTCGCTTATTTACCAGACTTTCTTTCTGTTATATGGAATAACTGGCACATGTCTTTATGAAATTCCAACATTGGTTCCATATATAATTTTTGCGACAATTACGGAACATTACTGGTATTTGAATAAGAAAGGAGTCTGTAGACTATGAAAATTGGCATACTAACATGGTATTATGGAGCAAATTATGGTGCAAAAGCCCAGGCTTATGCGCTAAATCAAGTTGTGTCTCATTTGGGGCATACGGTCCAGATGGTAAATTATAAAACCAATGGATTTGAGAAAGTCAATATAGGAACTAATTTAAATGTTGAGCGTGCAAAGCATCATCCGGTTTTATATTTGAAATGTCTATGGCGTGTAAAAAATTTCTGGGAAGTAAATAAATACTTTAATGAATCAATTGTTATTCGTAAAGGAGAGGATGTTGATAGTTTAGGACTGGATTGTGTGATATTTGGAAGTGATGCAATCTTTAATGTTAATCATAAGCTGTTTGAAAAAATATATATGGGTGTTGGGATCAAGAAAACAAAGAAAGTTTCTTACGCACCTAGTTGTGAAGATTTAAATCCTAATTATAAATTAAGTAAAGAATGTATAGATTCTTTACGACAATTCTCAAATGTATCTGTTAGGGACGAGAATACTAAGCGGTTACTAAAAAATAATGTTGGCATAGATGCAGTGGAAGTCTTAGATCCAACACTTTTGTATGATTTTGTTGATATTAGTACCAGATGGGATGAGAAAGATTATATTTTAATTTATACATTTTCGGATTGGAGCATATATCAAAAGCAAATCCAGTTATTTGCAAAAGATCATGGGCTCAAGATTATTGCAGTAGGGAGATATTGTAAATGGGCATATAGATCTTACACAGCAGCATCATTTGAACAATGGATATGTTCGTTCAGGAAGGCTACATATGTTTTGACTGATTCATTTCATGGTACAGTTTTTTCTATTAAGAATAATAAGCAAATGATTTTATGTAGTAGACCAGATAAGAGAGCTAAAATTGAGAGTCTATTAAATGATGCGAGAATACAACGGAAATTTTATGATGGCAAGGAATCTATAGAGACTTACCTTCAAGCAGTAACAATAGATTATCAAGAAGTGAATCAGAGTATGAAGAAACTGGTTGATTTCTCAATGGCATATTTGCAAAAGAGTCTTGCAGATAATGTAGATTATTATGGTGAACACTAATATGAACGAAAATAAGAAAGCAGGAATTGAGAATGCATTTAAGGCAGGTGTATGGTATTCACTATCTGCTATTGCGGCAAAGTCAATTTCGATAATTACAACACCTATTTTCACGCGAATGATGTCAACATCAGACTATGGAATTGCAGCGACATTCTCATCGTGGTATTCGATTTTTTTGATATTATGTACTGCTAATCTTTCATATAGCCATTCCAGAGCCAAGATTGATTTTCCGGGACAGTTTACTAGATATGTGGGGGCAACACATACTTTATCTTATCTGATTACAGGAGTATTATCAGTAGTTGCAATTTTATTTCTATCACCGGTAGCAAAATTTTTGGATCTAAATCCTGCTTTGATTCTGCTTTTGTTGATATATCTTTTCTCAGGCGGGACAATTAATATTTCTCAAAGTGAGAATAGATATTGTTATGATTATAAGAAAAATATTTTCATAACATTATTTACTACTGTTGGAACTGTGCTTTTTACATTTCTTTTCCTTGGCATCATTAAAGAAAACCGTTATTATGCAAAAATCCTTGGATTTGTTGTTCCATCTCTATTACTTGCCGTTTGGATTGTTATCTTACAAACAAGAAAAAGAGCATTTTGTATTAACTTAGATTATTGGAAATATGGGCTTCGCATTTCAATGCCTTTGATTTTCCATACCATATCTTTGAATGTGTTAACTCAGTCAGACCGTATAGTGATTAATAAAGTGTGTGGAAGCGAGGCTGCTGGTATATATAGTCTGATTTATCAATATGCAATGCTGATAAATATTATCTTAAATGCAATTAATGAGAGCTGGAATCCATGGTTTCATGACATATATAATGAAAGGCGCTGCGATCTGATAAATAAAAACATTACTCCGTTGAATGCTTTTGTTTCATACATATGCATCGGGTGTATTACAGTTGGTCCAGAAGCGATAATGATTTTAGGGGGAGAAAAATATATCTCAGGTCAGGATTGTATTTTCCCGATTGTTTTGGGACTTTTAGCACAATTTCTGTTTAGTCATTATATTATTATTGAAGTTCACCATAAACAGACTCAATTTACTTCGCTTGGAACAATTATTGCAGCAGCTATCAATTTGGGATTAAATGTTGCATTAGTACCGTTTTTTGGATTTACATGCGCGGCATATACAACCCTAATTGCATATTTGGTGCTTTACTTAATTCATTTATATATAACAAGGCATATGCTGAATATTCACTTATACAATGATTTGAAGATTTTTGGATGGTTTGGCGTGGTTGCATTATATGGTATATTATCAAAAATTTTGTATAGAACGATCATGCCGAGGTATGCACTATTTTGTATCGTTACGATTGCTTTGTTTGCAATATATAAAGATGTTGTGTTGGGCTTAATAAAGAAAAAAAGGAGTTAACAAAAGTGAGCGAGAATATATCATTGGTTGGTGCGTCCTGTTGCGGGTGTATGGCGTGTGAAGCAGTATGCCCAGTACATGCCATAGAATTGGATACACGGGGGGGGTATTGGTACCCGAAAATTAATGCTTGTGTTTACTGTGGTAAGTGCTTGGATGTTTGTCCGATATTAAACTCGGAGCATAATAAGGTTAAGGAGAAAAATACAGCATATATAGCATATCTTATAGATGAACAAGAGCGAAGAAAAAGCACATCGGGCGGTCTATTTTTTGCCATTGCTACATATGTGATTCAGCATGATGGTGTTGTTTATGGTGCGGCATTTGATGATAGTATGAGAGTTACACATCATCGTGCTTCAACAAAGCAACAAGTTACTATGCTTCGGGGAAGTAAATATGTCCAAAGTGATATTCGTTTAGTTTTTCAACAAATAATAGATGATTTGAAAACAAAAAAAATGGTTCTTTTCTCTGGAACCCCGTGTCAGGTATCAGCAGTTAAATCTTTTTGTGAAAAGAAAGCAAATTGTGACAACCTTTTTTTATTAGAAATACTCTGCTATGGTGTTCCAAGTCCAATGATCTTTCAAAATCATCTCAAACAAATTGAATTGAATTATAAAGATGCAGTGTGTAATTATTTATTTCGAGACGAAAGTGGTGGTTGGGGGCAATATTACATTCACAGCGCCGATCTAAAAAATGGAATGCATCTGTACAATGAAACTCTGTTCCAAGACCTAGAGAAATTGTATAGGTCACATTATAATGTGCGGCAGAGTTGTTTTGAATGTCGATATATAGGAAGAAAGCGATGTGCAGATATAACCATTGGAGATTGCTGGGGAGTACATGAGATAACAAAAGAGTTTGATAGTAAGGATGGGGTTTCTCTTGTGCTTATAAATACATCTTTTGGAAGAGAAGTTTGGAACTCAATTTGTAATGATGTGAATTCTTTGGAGATTGAGTACAATGTTTTGGAAAAATCAAATGGTGTTCTTGTGCATGGACCGGAGAAGCCAAATGATTACGAGGAATTCTGGAAGTGGTTCCAAAAAAGAGGATATTTGGAGACACTCATCAGATTCACTCCGTATGGTGGGATACGGTATAGTATCTACCATAAAATATGTAACATGAAAAATAGATTAAGAAAGAAATGGTACAATGAAGATAGAAAAAGCGGATGAGAGAGCTGTGATACAAATCCTTAGAGGAATTGCAATAGTGTTAGTTGTTATACACCATGTCATGAAGTGTTTTTCGCTTTCGAACGAATTGAATACCTTATTGACGATCATTAACACAGTCCATGTTGTTGTTTTTTTTGTAATTTCAGGTTGGCTTTTTGAAAAAAAGAAATGTAAGTATAGGAAGAACGGCATTTTTCTGTTTCTTAAGAAGAAGTTTTGTCAATTAATAGTTCCTTATACGACTTTTTCCTTTTCATTTGCGATTTTGATATGGTTGGGAAGCCATATTGAAGTGCTGAAACAAGCAACCTTGGCATTAGCTAAGGGAAGAGTTAAAAGTCTGGTTCAAATCATTGTTGATATCGTTTTATATAGAAATGTATATTATGAATCACTTTGGTTTGTCTATGCAATGTTTTTTTTAATGGCTTTAATGTTTTTACTTTATGATGATAGATTTGTGAGGCTCCCTTTTGTAATAAGTATGTTGCTATTGGCCACTTTTATAAAGTCCTATGCATGGATGCTAATTGATTTGGAACGATGGACGATTCTTAATAATACTATTATGTATTTTCCATGGATGCTGTTTGGAAGGCTGCTTTACACGAGGCTACACAATGGATTTGTAGTGAAGTGGAATATAGTTGCTATTGCAGCTCTTGTTCTTTCAATGTGTATTATTAGATGGTATTATATTGATCTTAAGTGTTTTATGGGACTATATGCTAGAGCTATTTGGCAAGGATTGGAATTTCTTGCAATAAGACTCTCTTTTTTGGCATTAGTGTTAGCCTTGTCCAAATGGTTAATTATAACGGATAAATATAAGCCGATTGAATATATTGGTGATATGTCGTATGATATTTATTTGATTCATAATCCTTGGATTGTATCAACCCTGTCTATTATTTTGAAGAATCGGGTTACGATACCTTTGGCTATTGTGATTGGCACAATAATGACTATTGTAATAAGTGTTACTGTAATTAATGTGATTAAGTGTTATTTAAATCCTATTTACAAGGTATACTTCGGAAAGATTTAATTAGAAATTTGACTCGTGCGTCCATTTCACTGAGGGGGTTAAAATCCTGCCTGAAAAGAGAATAATCACCTCGTTTGTTGGCTAGTCCGCATAAAATCAACTATATTATATGACTGTGTGAAAATACCTGTAAAGGTAAGAACATCAAAAATGCCATGTGTAAGCATGGCTACGCCGTCCGAAAATGCTGCCTCTACGTGGCGGACGGCAGGCAACGGGAGTGTGTCTGGACACCTCCGGCTAAAGCATCACGTTCTTTGCAATAAATAGCACATTCATAACTAACTAAAGAAATAAAGGAATAAGTTTGGAAAAGTTCTTTAGAAGATAGTCTTTAGGTATATTTCAATACAATAATCCGATATTTCAATTGGCTCCATGTTTACAAATATTCATAAGGAATATAATAATGCGAAACATTTTAGCTTTTAGACGTTGTACAGGTGAGGAAATCCGATGGCTTGTTGGAACTTTTGAGTCGCAATTTCCAACATCATCGAATTGGCAGATAAAAGAAGTTGATATCAATGAAGTTATACCGCTCTGTAAGTATGTGTATAGCAGGAGATTAGAATTTGCTAAAGAGAGCATACGAAAGTGCATTCGTTATGGTGTTCCACTGTTCTATCCGTATGTTGTCGAATATGATAATGGAGATACACATTTGGTTACATAGCTATAGATATTACCCATTGATGCCAAAACCAAACATTGCGGGAGAAACAATCTATTACGCGGGCAAATATTTCGCCTCTAATGTGACACATTTATTGAAAACATCATATAATAAATTAATTCAATTTTCAAATCCAGTATGTGGGAATATGTTGAGATATAAACTATATGGGATCCTATTTAAAATCGATATTGTTGGATTTACTTTGATGTATAATAAAATTGTCGATGAAATGAAGAGCTTTGATGAAACAGGAAAAGAAATAGCGTTACATTTTATTGCAGGAATTTCTAATATTTTTGAGAATGAAATGCAAAAATTCGATATTTTGAATATTACGGTTCAAATGTACCCCTGTTCCGAAGGAACGGATACCGGCAGT
>NZ_QUDY01000011.1:0-116051 GCF_003477745.1 Clostridium sp. AF35-15
AAGGCGCTTACACAGCTCCTTGCGCGTCTGCGCATTTTTATGTCCTACTCCCAATGCATTGTATAATGCACTGGTAAACAGCTCCATCTGCGGCGTCACTTTCTTCTTCGCCAACTTGCTTCCCCCTTCCGGAGCGGGAGGGTCGGTCTCCCTCCCGGTAAACCAATGGCATCCTGTAAAGGTTGGTAATATATAACACGGTAAGGCGTGCCAGGATGCTGTCTACGGGTTACTATGTAAAGCTTTGCGGCGTTTACATCATAAATATTTATCTACTAATTCTGTGATATCTAATGATTTCCCTGCTCTCCAAACATCCCAGAAATTAATAGTCCGTGAAATCGGTCGCTCTGATGCCAGATCCACTTTGATTTTTAAGGGAATTGGCACTGCATCGCCAATTACCAGAACCTCACCAGGGCTAAACATGGTCACAGCGTCAATCAAAGCATCGTCTCCATCCGGAAGCATCCCTTTGATCAAGGTCTTGTCGTTCTCGTTGTTAAGTTTGCCGACGATGAAGTTTGCGCACTGTGCAACGATTGTCCGGTTCAGCTCAGATGGTCTCTGTGTGGCTGGAAATAAAGTAATTCCAAACTTACGCCCTTCTTTCGCGATATCCTCGAAAACTTCCACCATGCGTCGCTGGCTTGCCGAAAGCTGCAGGTTATTCGGAATATATGCGTGTGCCTCATCGCACACCAGAACAACCGACCGGATCTGGTCTTTATCCTGCAGCCTCTGCAAATCAAAAATCATGCGGGTGATCGCACCGATGATCGGAAGTGCGACATCGTGTGGAATACCTGACAAGTCAATATTTTTTACCGCTTTATCATCGCCTAAAAGCTGTTTCAAGAGTTCATGCAAATAACACTGTTGCTCATCGTGGAACAAAAAACTGTACCGACCATCCAGGAGGCGATCTTTCAATAAATTAATCGTCCCGGTCAGCTTGCCGTTGTATTCACCTTTTGTGGTTTTGGCGGTTCCAGCTTTATCTCCTGTTTTGTAATACTCTCCCGTACGTACAACCTGCTGATCCAATGCCTCCATCTCACTGATCAGTTTCTGGTAGCTAAAGTACACCGGTTTATTCTCTTTTCCATCCGGACACACAGCGTAATAACATTTTCTCAGTGCCGTCACGACTGCCGTAGCTGACTCCTCGCGGATTTTTAGGATGTTGGCTATAATATCCTGGAAACCAAACATCCAAATTGGGAAATGGAAATCTTCACCGATCTTGATGTTTCTGGCGTAGGAGAGAGCACTGTACTCTCCATGCACATCAAAAACAATCACGTTTGCCCCAGGAAGTTTCGCAGTTTCTTCCAGGATCTTTGCCACAGTTTCCGATTTACCGCATCCAGTATTACCAACAATGCAAGCATGCCGCTGGAAGAACTTGTTTCCGTCCACCCAGGCTGGTACATCGTATACAGCGTAGCGACCAATCTGAAAGCATTCCTCTTCATGCGGCGCAATCATATGAGCAAATTCCTGCAAAGCGATCTTTGAAATCTGTGCATCTGTTGTTGGGTAATCATCCAAGGCTTTTACGAAACGACCATCTTTTAAACTTCCGATAATCGTACAGTCAATTGTTTTGATTCCTGTGATCTCGCCAAGAAAATCATCTTCTCCCAGGCGCTCCTCCGAATCTGTATCCGTCAGACCGGTTACCATTGCAACCAGACGGGCACATCCGTCAGATACCTCCAAAAGATCGTTAATTCGGATGTTCTGGAATTCCGATGTATTTGTTCGGATCTGAACGCTGTCACTTAAAATTTTCACCAGTTTCATCTTGTATCTCCTTACATATCAAGCAGCTCATTATAGTTCCGTATCCTAGCGCCTTTTATGGATTTGCAATAATCACATTTCCCACAATACTTCGGCGGCACCACTCCGGCTTTTACTTCCGCAAAATGTTCGATGTTAAAACCAATTTCGTCCACGGCAAGATTTAGAGTATTCTGCGAAATCTGGAAAATATCCAGATCGGGCACCCGCTCCTTTGTTGCCACAGCCAGATAAAATGGAAGCTTTTCGCCCGTGACAGCTTCCACGCCAGCCTGATACACTGCGCCCTGCAGATCATAGCGCCACAGGGGCAGGTTTTTAAAATTGGCTACAATCTTCAAATCCGTAATGCAGATTCCCGGAAGGTAGCTGTCCATTTTCATCTTCCAGGGGGCACCGAACATGGTAAATGTCATAATCTTCTGCTTTTCTCCACTCATGAACTGCATGAAAAGCGGGTCAGCCTTTACTCTCCCGATAATTTCATTGGCCTTGCGGAACTCGCTTTTTAACTCATTCTTGCGGGTGAACAATTCTGGGGTTTTCTCCATGAACTGTTTTAAGGTCCCCTCAAAATAGGAATCCACAAAGGATCCCACCAGCAGCGCCTTTGTTGCCGGCTGCTGGTATTCCCCGCAAATCTTAGCCATTGCCATTGCTTCGCACTTCATGAAATCCTTATACTGAGAGACCGAGAAAAACTGCTGGCTGGCTTCCTGCCCGTAATAGTTTTGTTCTGTTAATACCATTGCGTTTTCCCCTCTCTGACTTAATGGAACGGTTTCCCTGCCTCTCCATCATCCGGTGGAATAAAGGAAGGATCCATTTCACCCGGTGCCTGAACCGGTTCTTTTTTTGTTACTTTATTGGCTGGCTTTTTCTGTTCATCAGCTACCGCCGCTTTCCCCGTAGTGCGCTGCTTCTTTCCTTCAAATGGGTTGTCCACATCATCCGGATTTGCTTCCGGGATCATCTCAAAGTAATCCTCGCGCTTTGCCATTCCATCTTTCAGAGACTTGTATACACGTTTCAGCCTGATCAGATCATTCATGCTAAAGCTCCCGCTCTTGCAACCGATGAATTTTTCAAGCATCTGAATCGTCACACCATACTCATCCTGGAATGTAGCCGTGACCTGTCGCACCAGATCCACCAGTGGCACATCTCCATTACCGCTCAGTAACGTCTTATTGCACTGAGCAATCGCCGAATCAATTACATCACCCGGAATTACACCAAGAATGCATGCGCGGACTCTTCTGGCTCCCTGGTTTGCTACAAGTTCATAAATATCTCTAGGATCTGTCAGCGCGATATTTCCCTTCTTCGTGCTACGGATATGCGGAACAGAGAAGATTTTCGTCTGCCTGGTATTTGTTTCCAGATCCCAGGCATATGCCATAACCTGGCTTTCTCCATTCTTCTGTTCCAGCTCAACAATACCGTAATCCAAGTTACCCCAGTTCTGCGCCATAGCTTCAGCCAGGCGAATAGATGGCCCTGTTACCTTTGTGCCGCCGCGGGGATACTCATACATTGCCTGCTCTGCCAGTGTTTTTCTCTGGCACGCCTTCATGATACGGTTAAAGCTCTGTACTTCATCGCGTGGAAACTTCTTCGCAATCACCATTGCAGCCTGGACTTCCTGCGCCTGACGGCTGATCACCATTTCAGTTGTGGCATGATTCTGCGCCGCTGGCATGCTGTTTCCATAAATATTTGTTACCAATTCCATTCAATCCTCTCCTTCCACCTTTGTCCAGTCGCCGGAAAAGAAGAACCTAACAAATTCTTTCTTGTCCTCCTCCGGCATCTCATCCAAATGCTCTTTAGCATATGCGTATGCATTTTCAACTCTTACTACTTTCCCGGCTTCTGGTGTGCCGGTCATTCCCCTGTAAACACCACAGCAGTCACATCTTTCCAGCATCCTGTAACTCCTTTTTCTTGTTCGCAAGCTCTTTCAGCAGTCGCTCCATATCTCCAGCGTGGTCGAGGAAGGCTTGAGCATTCCAACGTCCTTCCGCGCCGCGTGTAAAGCTCCATCCATTTTGATACATGCTAACATCTACGTCTGCTACGTGACCCGAAAACGAAAAGAATGCCGTAGGTTTGTGTCCAGTAAGCTCCTGACTTCTTACCTGTGTGGTATTGATCTCCAACACCATCTCCAGCGCCTCATGAATCTTCTTCCGGCGCATCTTCTCAATTTTCTTTGCCAGTCTCTTCTTCATCAGAATCCTCCTCCCATGCTGCTTCCGCAGCTGTGTGAAATGCCGTATGGAAATCTGCATACGCTTTCTCCAGCTCTTCTCCCGAAAAATACGCTTTCAGAAACGCCACTGCCATTCCTGCCAGGGCTCCCGGAAGAATTGAACGTTTAACATCACCGATGATAAACGCCTCTGAATTACCGATTGCATCATACTGGATCGTGGTACCAAGGATCATATCCCCCTCCAGCTCCATCGACGCCCTTTTACCTTTAATTGTTGCTTTTACCATTGCATCCTCCCGAATCTCTTGATATAATCAAGCTGTTAATATTTTTATTGATTTGACCGTTCAGCTCTGCCAAGCTGGCGGTCTTTTTCTTTGGTTTCCCATAACCGGTGTACCGGCTGGCATTCAGCAGTGCACCGGCTCTGTTCGTTCCGTTGGTTCTTCTACTCATGAGCTTCTAACCACTCCTTCCCTTTGCAGATAACTCCGAGCAACTTTGCAATGTCTTCACCCTTATAGGCTTCCTCTTCTACTTCGAGATATCCGATGAGATAATGCACACACGCTTTGACACGTAATGCATCATCCCTGTAATCATCCTTTGGTTCGAGGATTTCACTAGGCATTCCCTCAACGATTCTTCTAATTTCTTTTGCCATCTTCTCCACCTCCTAATGCAGTACCAAGAGCGCCCCGGTCGCGATCCCCGCAACCGCCGACATCACTACCGCTACCTCTGCCATCAGATGCAGATGCTTATCTTTCTGCCGCAGCTCCGCTTCCAGCGTCTGGATCATCTGGTTGCGCTGACTCCGCAGGTTCATACACTCGATGTTTCTTTCCTCTCTCATCGCTCTTCCTCGCTTTTTTCTCATATTCTCGGCAGGCATATTCCCTGTCTGATTCCCAACACCGCCACCGCTTCCGGCAGGTACTACATGACCCTCTCATGCCACCGAATCCTTATCCATCGGATTCCGCCCAGTTTTCTCTATGTATAATGCCATCAGGCGGAACACCAGCAGAACACGCCCCGACGGCGGTCTGCCGACAATGTACTGCAGGTTCCGACTTCCTGTGCCGATTCGCTTCGCCAGTTCCTCATCCGTCCATCCGGTACGGTTCTTAATAGCAGATACCCAATCCTTGATCCAGAACCAATATTCCGGTCGTTTTACAATTGATTTACTCATTCAAATACACCTCCCTTTCTCTGTCTCGTCTCAATTTATCTTAAAGACAAAATGTATGGTTACACGCAGAGCCACGCCGCTACTCCCCACATCATCCATGCAGCCAAATAATGTTCTCTGACCGCCAACGTTACTGCGGCTATGTTTATCACAGCTATACTCATTGTTCTCGCCATATCTATAGAAATTTGGTAATCAGCCATATCCTAACCTCCGTGATTATCGCTACCCAAATTTGGGTAGCAGTTTTTAATGTAAAATAATGGCAGAACCTTCAACCAAAATTTCTATCTAGTCTTTAACTCTGCAACCAGTTCGCAGGTTTTGGCGCTGTTCCGTTCTGCCGTTCTCACTTTCTCCACCTTCCTTTTAATTGCCATCCCCATCCTTTTGTCCTATACTGTACTTACAGGCGTTGCCGCGCCGAGTACAAAAGAAAGGAATTTTACATGAAACAAAACAACGATTTTTATGACTCTCTTTCTCAAATTACTAAACAAATAGATCTTTTAAAGTCCATTTCCCAGACACTAGCTGCTGGCCTTTACGATCAGCAGCAGGAGCTTATTCTCGCTGCTCTTAACCTTACAACTTTGGAAAATACCAAATTCAGTCACGAACTCAGTCGTTCATTTACCAACGCATTGCCTGCTTCTGTCAGTTCATCATGCGCCCTACTCAATTCATGGTACAACGCGACAGACATAGAACTTACAAAAGTACTCCCTGCTTCCGCTGTTGATATTGCTCGAAAAATAACTTCTTTTTCTGCGCTTCAAGCCGATTTTTCTCCATCATCGTTGGGCTTGGAAGCTATTAACGCAGCAGTCAATTCAATACGAATACTGCCAAACTACATTGAATTTCCCGCTGAACTTATACCTGATGATTTTGATTATGATGAAAAACCAATTTCACCGGTTCAGCCCAAATCTGTAATCAAATTACCAACTGAACGAGCACAATTTTTAATCGGTAGCATTCTAATACCTCTAATGCTTTGGTTCGCCTCATATTTCCAAAGCCAATCGCCCTCCGCTTGGCAAGAGCAACACCACCAAGAGAAAATAGAAGACACCACTAAACTCATTCAGCAAAATGATGAAATAATCGAAAACCAGCGCAAACAATACGAAGCTAGTTTAAAAATCATCGAGCTTTTAGAGGCTATCTATTCTGATTCAAATACCTCTCCAGCAGATGCTTCTCCCTTTCAAGCAGCTGATTCATTGCTTCGGCGTGACGATTCTCATTCCTCAGATGATCGCTCAAACAATCCCCAAGCTGAATCACATCCCGGCTCTGCTGAACCAAAGCCTTCCAAATCTTCTGGTTCATCTGCCACATCTGAAACACTGTCAGAATCTGAATAATTGTTAATAAAAGGATCCACGTTCTCCACGGATGTGGATTCTTCTTTTTACTGGTGTCCTGTTCTTTCTCCATCCCTCTCACCTCCCTCCATCTGTTAGATTTCATTTAATATTACGCCCAGCCATCACTTTAAGTGGATTTTTCAGGCAAAAAAATATTATCGACTGGTATTCCATAAATCTGAGAAAGCATACTCATATCCGAAAATGATGGTATAGATGCCCCTTTTTCCCAGTTGATTATCGTTCTTTTGCCAATTTTCATCCTTTTTGCGGCTTCTTCCTGCGTCATTTTTGCATTAACCCTAGCCGCGGCTAAACTGATCTGAATTACCTCTGGCAATTTTTTCACTCCTTTCTCTGTTCTAAAAGCAGTATATCATCACTTTAAGTGGATGTCAACACTTTTAGTGAAATTATTTCACTTTTAATATTGCAATATTATCACTTTTGGTGTATTATCATTATTAAGAAGGAAGGAGGCGTGACCAGAATGCCAGAACACGATTTTAACACTGTATTTTCAAAGCGTTTACGCTATTATTTATCAAAATTTGATATGACCCAAGCTGAACTGGCAAAACGATTAAATGTCGGAACAACCTCTGTATATAATTGGTGCAATGGACTAAAAAATCCACGAATGGATAAAGTGGATGCTATGTGTGATTTATTTCACTGCAATCGCTCCGATTTAATAGAAGATAAAAATACCACGGATACTCCAGAACAGCCTTATTATCTCAATGATGAGACTCGCGCGATCGCACAAGAAGTATTCGAAAACCCTGAACTGCGTTCCCTCTTCCACGTAGCTAAGGATATTCCGCCAGAAGAGCTTCGGGCTCATATAGATTTTATGAAAAAGTTAAAAGACAGAGAAAAACGAGATCCGGAAGGAACCTGTTAAGCATAGAGCATTGACAATAATATACTTACCAAGGCAGCCAGTAGAGCGGCTGCGGCTTACCCGCCCTGAGTCTTGAAGGGAGGGATGCCTTATGAGTACATATGAGGAATTACAGCTGATTGTATCTGTAGCGTTGTTAATTGTGGCAATCCTTACGTATACCCATAAAAAATAGCCGTCCTGCCCTGGTAAGCTGACGACTACTTTTTAGTACAATGTTTCGCCAGAGCGGGGAGCCTTGACCTCCCTTACTGGCTGTCTTGTTAAGTATATTATACGTCAATCCATTTTATTTGTCAAAGGAGAATTGTTTTGAGCAATCCACTATTAACCGAAGATCTCGGCGTTTATATCATTGATATGACACCCAAAGTTGAAGAACAGGTTGTTTTCAACGAGGATGGCAGCTACTCCATCTTCATTAATGCAAGACTGAACCAGGAACGTCAGATGCTGGCTTATCAGCACGCGCTGATGCACATTATAAAAAACGATTTTGAAAAGTATGACGCGGATGAAATTGAACAGGCTATGTAACTCATCCGCCAGTTTAGAACGAAAAGGAGACTTATTATGAGATTATTCGACCTTACACCAAAGATAACGATTACTGTAACTTCGGGCAAAAAACACCTCGGACTGTTATTCTCTCCAGAGGCTACACTCAAAAGAACTTTTGATGACTGTATTACCGTCAACAAATCTCCGTTAAAATACGAAGTTCTTTCCTATAATTGGTCTGGTCCTGCCTATGATTCTGTAAGCACCACTACTACTGATACAAAAACAAACAGTAAAACAAAAAAGAAAACAAAAACAACCGGTCGATTAGCTGGTGCAGCTATTGGAACCCTTCTGCTTCCAGGAGCTGGAACTGCCGCGGGTGCTTTACTTGGAACTGGAAGTAAAAGCGTTCAAAAAGGGAAAGGGGCTTCAAAGGGATTTTCAAATACAATCACACACGGAGTAGAGGCATCCAGTTCTGCTACTATGCAGCTTCGTATTGCTGGCTCTTCGGAGGTATTCACGATTGGCTTCAAATGCAATTCTAAATTAGATGCTGAACTCCAGACTTTCCTCTCTGATATTATAGGCGGATCATCTTTCTTAAATTCTGACGAGGAAACTGACGAGCCTGTTGCACAACCGATTTCTGAATCAGACACAATACAAATATTGAAAGAGTATAAAAAACTACTCGATGATGGAGTTATCACTCAAGAAGAGTTTGATAAAAAGAAATCTGAACTTCTTTAAAATTTATTGCCGCAACCTACACGAACTGGCAGAGTGCCTGGAAGTGTCAGAGGATTTTCTGAAAGAGGCTCTGGAGTGTTACCGCGAAAAGTATGGATGTTATACGGAGCTGGATGGGTATCTGATTATGTTTGAGCCGTATCTGGCGGTGATCGAGAAAATATAAGATAAACCGTTTCTTGACTACGGGCATACTATTTAGTATAATAGCAATACGTGATAGGTTGATTATCCTGTCATAAACATCGCCTTTAGGGCATCAATGAAGACATATGCTATTATGTGAGGACCCCGTAGTAATACGGGGTCTTTTACGTTATATAAATAGCAAAACCGCCCGGTATTGGCGTACCGAACGGCTTCACATAGATTTTCTCTTACAGGTTGCCCCGAAAGATATAATCAACTTGAGCACTTGAATTATATCATTCTTCCGGGCACCCTGCAAGAGGTGTATTTCTTATACCCACCAAGGAGGATGATATCATGGCAAAAAAATCAGCAAAACACCGTCTGCCGTCCGGATCTGTCCGGATCCAGGCGTATGATTACACAGATGATAGCGGTAAAAAACACTACCGCAGCTTTACAGCGCCGACGCTGGCAGAAGCCAAGGCACTACGGAGCGAATGGGAACTGCACCGAAAAAACGAGCAGGACGCCGCCAAAAATCCGACGATCCAGAGCGTAGTCCGCCGATACATCGATTCGAAAGACGGCGTTCTCTCTCCTGCTACCATACGTGGATACGAATCCATTTATAAAACCCGTTTTTCCGGACCGTTCGGGAAAACCAAAATCAATGACTTAACCAGCCAGCAGCTGCAGATCTGGATCTCTGACATGAGCCGAGACCTATCTCCAAAATCAGTCCGTAACATCATCGGACTGTTGAGGCCAACACTGGAAATGTTTGCTCCGGATCGGCATTTCAAGGTTCAGCTGCCAGCCAAAAAGAAAGCAAAACTGTATTGTCCTTCTGATACTGACATTAAAAAATTGCTGGACAGCATCCAAGACGATCCAGAGTTAGAACGTGCCGTGCTGTTGGGAGCTTTCGGACCGTTGCGCCGTAGCGAACTCTGTGCTCTTACCGACAAAGACATTACGGGCAACATGGTCTCCATCACAAAGAGTTATGTCCGGGGTAAGGATAATGTGTGGTACACAAAGGTCCCTAAGACCTATGCCTCCTATCGCACCATCCCCCTTCCGGAGCCGGTAATTGCAAAACTATCCGGCATCAAAGGGCATCTGTTTTCATCCACCCCGGATACCATCTCGCATCGTTTCAAACGAGCGTTGGCAAAGGCTGGGCTTCCGGATTTCCGTTTTCATGATCTGCGGCACTACTCGGCAAGTATCATGCACGCCATCGGTGTTCCGGATCAGTATATTCTGCAGCGCGGCGGATGGAGCACCGACGGCGTAATGAAAACCGTTTACCGGAATGCTATCGCAAATGAATCCGTAAAACAAAATGACCTTATCAATAAGCATTTTGAGCAAGTATCACACGAAATATCACACAATGCCTAAAGATCCTTTAAAATCAAGGGTTTTTGGCGGGTTCAACTCCCGTCTGGTCCACTAAAAAGAACTGCCGCCCAGCAAATCATTTGCTGATGCGGCAGTTCTTTTTCTTATCTATTTTTATTCTGCATCTTTTACCGATTCTGGAATATCTCAATAATCGCCTTCACGATCGCCACCAGCACATTCCACATTCGTTTTAACGGACCTTCTTCACTGCTGCCGTCTGCCTCCTGATCGGAGATATCGGTTGATTCATCATCATCGCTGATCTCATCGGTCCGCAGGACGATCTGCACGCTGTTCGGGGACGGATTTTTCGAGGAGGTAAAGGAAATTTTCTCCGCCTCCGGATCTATGTTCAGGAAGTTGTTCTCATCCTCAAACTTATCGATCTGCTCATCGAGCGTACTCTTCATGTCTTCCCCCGCTTCCCGAACCGCCGCAAGCTGATCGATCATGGTCAGGTTCTTATCAAGAATCTTCTCCATGCCCTGCAGCGTTGCCTTGGTTCCGGCATCCAGCGAATCACCTGCCGAAATCAGCGTGTCATTCAAAAGACTGAGCATATCATGTGTGGTATAAAGTGCCCTGGTCAGCCGGTTCATCAGTTCTTCAGAATCAGACAGGGAATCCAGCATCGTCGGCACATATTTATCCGTTGTGTCAATCAGGACCCGCATATCATCCAGCAAATTAATCAGTTCATCGGTCGAACTTCTGAGCGCCGATAAAGTCGAACCCGTCTTGCCAGTAATATCTCCCGCCGTCTTGAACGCACCATTCACTTTATTCACAATCGTTTTCGCAGTTTTCTGCGCCTGCTCCACTTTCTGGAAAATGCCCTTCGTCTCTTCCACCAGACTTGCAGCATCCGCAGAATAAGTAGTCGCTGACAGAGACTCCAGCGCCTCCTCTACATCATCTTCTGCATTGCCAATCTCATCTTCCCAGCTCGCATCATTGACACCGCCGCTTCCCGGCTCGCCGGACGGTCCGGCTGTCAGGGCTCCCGCAGAAACCTCGGTTCCAAATGCATTCACCGCTGCATCCTGACCCGAGGAGTTGTCTTCCGAAGCGGAACCCGAATTCTTAGCAGAATCCGTCTCTGCCTTGTCTGCCGTCGAAGCAGGATTCTTCTCTTCCGTCTTTGTCGCTGATTCAGCCGCTTTTTCCGCCTGGTTACCAGCTGCACCAGACGCTGAGCCTGCACCCGCTGCTTCCTGTTCAGCCGAATCTTTACTTTCTGTTCCTGCTAAGCCAGAGGCCGAAGTGCCTGCTGCCATTTCCGCGTCATCCGTGGTATTTGCAGAACCCGTAATTTTTGCATGATCGGCGGCACCTGCAGAATCCGTGATATCTGCGCTGCCAGCCGCCCCCGCTGTCTGACCATTTCCGTTTCCAGATGCCGCCTCCGACGATACAGATGTCTCTTCCTTCTCCGCACTCTTCATCTTGCGGATCCGTTTCAGCTTCATGCCGTCTAACGTGGCTAAACTCTGATTCAGGCTTCCAATCCCCTGTTCTGTCACCGCCAGGGAGGTATTTCCCTGTCCCAGAAGTTTATCGAGTTCTTCCAAAATTTTCTGGACTTCCGCCGTCCGCTGGACAATATCTTTCTCGATCGCATCCTGCGTCTGCTGGCTGACAAGACCCTTATTTAATTCATCCGAAGCCGACCGGAGCGATTTGCTCAGACTTCCCAGGCGGTCATACAGGCGATCCAGTTCATCCTGCATATCTTCCATCGTATTGGAAAGCGCCTGTGTGTTGCTGTTAATATCCGTCACCGCATCGCGCGCCGTCTGTAAATACGGAATCATGACCGCCGTCTGATCCGTGACCGCCTGCAGATCGGCAAGCGCCTGTGTCGAGAGAGCCTCGATCTGTTTCCGGTTAGCACTGACGGTTCCACGCGCCTGATCGAGATTTGCCAGACCGCCCTTCACGCCGGAAACATCCGACTTCATGGATTCCATCGTCTTTAACAGCGCATTCATGCTGTCATACATCTTGTTTCCATCCTCGCGCCAGGTATCTTTCGCCTCTTTCAGATCCTTGATGCGGTTCAGCTCATCCAGGGTCCCCGGAACCATCATCATAATGACTCCGATATTCTCATAATTATCCGTGCCGACCCGGACTGTAAAATCGCCGTCCTCGCCCGGAAGCGCCGCAAACATTGCCGCCTGATAGCTTCCAACCGACTGCACCTGCGCACCCGGCGCATCGACACTATAGCATTTCTCCATATCCACCGGCACAAGCACGGTCAACACCATATTATTTTTATAATACGCCTTCGCCTTCTCATTCGGGGTCGCCTTTACATTGACCTCAACCAGACCAGACGCCCCCGCCAGTTTGGATGCATCCGCTTCCACTCCATTAAGTTTATAGGAAACGTCAAACGTCCACGGCAGATCGACGCTATTTTTCGGCATCGTACACTGATAATAAAAACGCGAATTCTTCTCCGGCAGTTTCCATGTGACGGTTCCATCGCCAATTTCCGGCGCCGTGTCGTCCGTCATGTTGACCACCTTGTCATAGGTACCATAATCGGTATATTCGGTCAGTCCATTCGTGGTACAGCCTTTGACCACATTGATCTGCGTTGCCGTTCCATAATAGTCCAGATTGACATACATCGTTTCATCTACCTGAACTCTTGGTGCAGCCGCCCGGACAGGAACTGCCGCACTCGTTACCAGCGTAACCGCTGCCAGCGTCGCCGCCGCTCCTCTTCTAATGATCTTCTTCATGGCTTCCAGCCTCCCTTTTTTCTGTCATCTTCCGTTTCCGGTCTTTTCTTCGTTCTCTCACTTTTCCGAGTAGCCGGAGCTTTCTTCTGTGTTTCTCCCGCGCCTCCGCATCGGAATCTGTTTTCTCTTGAGAACCGCCCGTCTCTGTCATTTCTGTATCTTCCAGCGCTTTCGTTTCAGCTTCGAATTGTTTTCTTTTCGACGTAACTGAATCCACCAGAGGCTTTTTCCCTTTCCACACGGCACCAGCCATGCGTCTTGCCGCCCGTTTCATACGGGCATGGCGGCGTTCGCGCCGTTTTTTGAAAAACAGATGAATCCTCTCAAATTCGTTCTGCATCAGGATATGATCAAACAATACCAGAAATGCCGGCATCAGGGAGCAGACAAAAAGCATACTAATCAGAGCCCCCCGTCCAATCAAATGTCCCAGATCGCCAATCGCCGCGACACTCGATACCTTGTATACAATATATCCGGCACAGGTCAGGATCGAACCGGATGTCAGAATCGCCGGAATACCAAGATTCAGCGCCCCGATCGCCGCTTCCTTCTTATCCATCGTCTTGCGGCATTCCAGATAATTGTTCGTCGTCAGAATCGCATAATCGACGGTCGCGCCCAGCTGGATACAGCTTACGATAATGTAACCAATGAAAATCATCGTGTCTCCGACGATGTACGGTACCGCCATATTGACGAAAATCGCGACCTCAATCGGAATCATGATAAGGAGCGGAATAATCAGTGATTTAAAACTCCACATGACAACCACAAATACGCCGATCAGCGACATCACATTAACACGGCTGTAATCCTTCGTGATCGTCGTCTGAATGTCCTGTGTGGACGGTGTTGTTCCGACCAGATACGAATTTTCCGGATAATATTTCTTCATGATCGCCTGGATCTCATCCGAGCACTGGTACGCCAGCTTGCTCTCGCCCTTACTCTTAACGTAAATAAGGATTCTCGCATAATCTTTTTTATGTAACTGGCTTGTGATGCTGTACGGAAGGAAATCTTCCGGTACGCCCTCCGGGAGCTGCCCGGACAAGGACGTTACACTCTTCATGTACGGCAGGTCTTCCAGCTCATCCGTGAACTGTTTTTCCTTGATAAAAGAAGTATCCGGCACGATTGCCATCATCATATTGCTTCGTCCGAATTTCGCTGTGATCAGCTCATCATCCTCATATACCGTCGTTCCCTCGCTGGCGCCGACCGCGTCATTTCCGTAGAGGAAATCGTTCATGCTCTGCGCCGTGTATGCCGGGATCACCAGCACCGCAATCAGAATCAGCACGATGCGGCGGCTGTTGTAGATACCGTGGCTGAGCTTATCAAACGACGGCAGGAACGAACGATGGGATGTTTTCTCAATCATCGGCGTCATACGCAGAATCATCGCCGGCATAAAAAACACCACTGTCAGAAGACTCAGGACAATACCTTTTGCCAGCACGAGTCCCATATCAAATCCGATATTAAACTTCATAAAACACAGAACGATAAATCCGACTATCGTCGTCAGGCTGCTGGCGAAAATGGAGTTTAATGCCTCATTGATCGCGTTGCTTAACGCGGTCATCTGATCCAGTCCCTTTGCCTTTTCCCTCGCAAACGCGTGGCTTAAGAAAATCGAATAATCCATCGAGCAGGCGAGCTGCAGGACCGCCGACACACTGTTCGTCAAAAAGGATATCCGCCCGATAAACAGGTTCGTTCCTTTGTTCAGGACGATCGCCACGCCCATGACCGTCAGATACAGCACTGGTTCAAACCAGGAGTTCGTCGTCACGGTCAGAATCAGGAAAATAACCACGACCGCCAGCGTCATAATCAGCTTCATCTCGCTCGAAACATTTTCCTGCAGCGATTTATTCTGAACCGCCATGCCGACGTAATGTCCCTTGTCTCCGAGAATGTCCTTGATCTCATCGATCGTCTGGGACGTCCTCTTATCCGTGTCGCCGTTTACAAAAACAATATCCATAACCGCCGTATTATCCTTGTAATACTCATCAACACTATTAAAGTTGATAAATGCGTCCGCCGCGTATACGCTGGTCGATGTATCGAGCCACATAACCTGATCGACTCCGTCCAACGCCTCTATTTTATCCTTGTAGGCTTTCGCCTCATAAAGCGAAACATCATCAATCATGATGCGCCCCGTGCCGGGGTAGCCGAATTTCTCTTCCATCAGGTCCAGTCCCTGTTTGGACTGGACGGTCGACGGCAGGTATTCCGTCAGATCATAGTTGATCTCGACAAACGGCGCCATGAGCGCTGATATCAACACCAGAACCAGAAAGACAATCTCGATCGCCCTGCTCCGCTCAATGATGAATTTCGGCAGGGAGAAGGCTTCTTTTTCCGTCTGTTTTTCTTCTTTGCGTTTATGTAAAAATTTCAGTTTCATGCCTGCTTGCTCCTGTCATACAATGATTGCGATCCTTACCGCATCAAAATAATCATATAATAATGCTTATCGCCGACCTGCTGATGTGCAACACCCATTTCCTTATAATAAATCACCCGGTCCACGCGCTTTTTCTCGTCGCTGTCGTGATTACGCAGAAGCTTTTCTTCTGCCTGCGTCACATCGTCACAGTTGATGAGGTAAATCTCCGTATGACGTCTCGCAGTGCTTTCCCCGATGGATTTGAGGTAATCATCAAGTGTGCCTTCATCCGGGATCCGGCTGCTTCCATAGCCCTTACTGCGTGCCATCGCCAGACGGTGTTCGGCGATCTGCTGTAATTTTCCATTTAAAATAAAGCTGGCATCTTTATCGTAATCTTTTTTGTCATCGTCGTAGTAATCTTCTTCCTCATCCCCGTCAAACGCGTCCGCCTTCAACTCATTTAAGCTGTCCGCCATCGCCTGGGTATCGCCATCCAGAAATGCCAGCGTGTACGCGCCGCCGCCCGTGTTTTTCTTCTTTTTGGCGTTCGCCAGGCTGCCGTCCGCGTTGATCGTATACTGCGTCTCATCCTTTGTGAAGGTCGTTCCCTCCATCGCGCCGCTGTCTTTCAGGAAATAGTATTTTCCGTCGATATTCTGCCAGCCGGTCGCCATCGCGCCGTCCCCTTGCAGATAATACCAGGTTCCATTTTCCTGCTCCCAGCCCGTTTTCATCAAACCGTCTGCTCCGAGCAGGTACCATTTTCCACCCATCTGCTGCCAGCCCGTCAGGTAAGAACCGTCCATTCCCACCAGATAATACCCATTCTCCACCGGCTGCCAGACACCCGCATCATCCGCTAGCACTGTCTGAGCGGCAGACGCTGAGAAAAGGAGACTTACTCCTGCGATTCCTGCCAGCCGTACTATCTTATGTCCCAGAACCGCTTTCAGCGCCCTTTTTAACCCCGGCGCCGTCCGCTTTTCTTCCTTCTTCATCCACAAATTTCTGTCCTTCATACGCTGTCCTCACTCTTCTTTATGCTTATTGATCGGATCCATCTGTTTCCAGTTCCACCCCCCGTGCCGTTAAAAGTGCCCGGAGCATCGCCGCCAGCTCCTTTTCCGAGATCCGGCTGCTGTCAATCAGCATATCATAACTTGCTTTATCCGCCCATGTCTTTTTTGCATAAAAATTATAATAATTTTTCCGTATTTTATCCGCTTGTTTGATCAGGTATTCAGCTTCTTTTTCATCTGTCTCGTAACGCCGCATAATCTCCTTCACGCGCGCCTCCATCGGAGCATATATAAATAGAGAAATAAGCCCTTCTGTCTCCTCCAGGATCTTGTCAGCGCAGCGTCCCACGATGATGCATGGACCTTTCTTCGCATACTCCCGGATCAACTGGGACTGCACGACAAACAAGGTATCATTCATCGGCTTTCCATAACCGGTAAACGGATTGCACTTGGCCGGAACCTTAAAAAGAAAACGGTTCGCCTTCATCTCGTCCGCCTCTTCCAGTTCCTCCATCTTAAATCCGCCGCACACCGCTGCTTCCTCTATCAGATGGCGGTCATAACAGGGAATTCCCAGTTCCTTTGCCAGAGACTGCCCCAGATTATGGCCGCCGCTTCCAAACTCTCTTCCGATTGTAATGACAAAATTTTTCATACCAGATTCCACCTTCGTATCTATTTCCTTTTGCTTTCGCATATGCTGCAGGTTCTCATAGCCGTTCCTTTCCCGATTGTCAGCCACTCCTGCCGTCTGTGAAACGTTCCATACAAAAGACTTCTTCGCAGTGAACAGTTACATCTAAAATAGAGCATATACAACTCATGTCTGTTTAATTGACATTTGTTCATTTTTGAACTATAATGCATTATACTAAGTTGTTCGAATGAATACAATAATCATTTTTACGTCAGTTGTATTTTAATCAACATTTCATCACATTATGTTTGTTTTTTGTATCTGGTGTGCCCATTTTTACTTATTTTTAACACTCCCTTCATCCACAGCCTCCGATACACAGTCATACGGCGTTTCCCTGTCTGGAAACGTTCAGAAAGGAAGTCACTATGAAAGAAGAAATACTCGACCGGCGTGTACGAAAGACGAGACGCCAGTTAAAAGAATGCTTAACCCGCCTCCTCAAAGAAAAAAAAATTCAGGATATCACGGTACGCGAACTCGCCGAGATGGCTGACATCAACCGCGGCACCTTTTATCTTCATTATAAAGATGTCTTTGACCTGATGGATCAGATCAAAAATGAGCTGATCGAGGAGGTTGAGTCTGTCCTGACGCACCATCCCGTTCCCGAACTGGTAGCGCGCCCTTCCCTCGCACTCTCAGAACTATTTCCTCTTGTACAGGAAAATGCAGAGATTGTTTCTATCTTAATAGGAGAAAACGGTGATCTGAATTTTGTCAACCGCCTGAAACGCATTGTCAGCGATAAATGTTTAAAAGGCTGGCTGGATCTCAAATGTTCCAGCGATCCGGATACGCTCGCGGCATTTTCCGCCTTTATCGTTTCCGGCTGTGTCGGTACCGTTCAGTACTGGATCGAAAGCGGCATGAAGGAATCCACAGAACAGATGGCAATCTTGACAGAGGACTTTATCTTAAAAGGCATCCGGGTGCTGGAAAATCCGGCTTGACTTTCACAAAATTCCGTGCTTTAATAAAACTGCAATTTTTAAAAATTCAGAAAGGAGAACCACATGGACAGTTGTGACAGCAACGGGCGAAGTCGTCGCGATGGGCAAAATCAAACTATGAATTCCAACCATGCGTACCAGACTGTTGGTCTGCCGCAGGGTCTTTTTGAGTGTGAATCGGGCTGTCTGGCAGCACATTTCCGCCTGCTTTAACAGGCTGGTGATTCAGTGCTGAACGTTTCCCGGCACGATTGGTTTTCATATATATTTGTCCATCGCCCTGGCGCGGGTTTGAAACTGCCATCTGCGGCATTTCATCCTGTTCCCGACTGGCGGTGGATTTTTTTATCCCCGCACTGCTCGCCCTGTACGTCCCAAACGGCATTAAATAGAACGACAGAAAGCGAGGGAACCAAATATGAATCAGACTCCAGAAATGGACGAAAAGAAAACAAGCTCCCCGGAAACGGCTCCGATCGCCGCAACCGCAGAGCATAATGCTAATTTTGAAGAAAATATCCGCGCGATCATCCGCAGCGGAAAACCGGCAAGCGTGATCCGGGATGACCTCGACAATTACCATGCAAACGATATTGCCGAGGTTCTGGAAACACTGGACACTGCGACCCGGAAACGCCTCTACAATATTCTCTCTCTGGAAATGACGGCAGAGATTTTCACCTATCTCGATGAACCGGCGCCTTATCTGCATGAGCTGGGACTTGACCGGGCGGCAGCCGTTCTGGCAGAGATGGATGCCGATGAGGCGGTCGATATCCTCGAAAATTTAGATCCAGAGGAAAAAGAAGCCCTGATCGCGCGCATGGATCAGGAATCTAAGGATGATATCCACCTGATCTTTTCCTACGATGAGGAACAGATCGGTAGCCGGATGACGACCAACTACATCGTCATTCCCAATAACTGTACGATCAAGCAGGCAATGCGCCATCTGATCTCCCAGGCGGAGGACAACGACAACATCGACACCATCTACGTCGAAGACGAAAATGGACGCTATTTCGGTGCGATCGAGCTGAAAGATTTAATCACTGCCCGTGAGTACATGAAGCTGGAGGACATTATCAGTACCTCTTATCCGTATGTGTACGCGGATGAGAGATCTTCGGATTGTATGGAAGAGCTGATCGATTACAGCGAGGATTCTATCCCAGTACTCGATCGGAACCATAAGATCATCGGTGCCATCACTTACGAGGACATCGCCGAGGCGATCGACGACGAGATGGGTGATGACTACGCAAAGCTGGCAGGTCTTACTTCGGAAGAGGATCTGCACGAACCACTGTTGCAGAGTTTGAAAAAACGCCTCCCGTGGCTGGTGCTGCTGCTCTTCCTCGGCATGGGCGTTTCCTCGGTAGTCGGTATTTTCGAACCGATCGTTGACCGTATCGCCCTTCTTATCTGCTTCCAGTCGATGATCCTCGACATGGCAGGCAATGTCGGCACCCAGTCGCTGGCTGTCACCATCCGTGTCCTGATGGATGAGGACATCTCCGCGATGCAGAAGCTGGGATTTGTATTCAAGGAAATGCGAATCGGATTTTTAAATGGACTGCTGCTCGGTTCGGCTTCATTCGTCGTGATCGGCATTTTCGTTCATATTATGAAGCAGAAGAGTCTTTTCTTCTCTTTTGCACTTTCCGGCTGTGTCGGCATCTCTCTTCTGACCGCAATGGTGATCTCCAGCCTGGTCGGCGTACTGGTGCCGATGCTGTTTCACAAGCTGAAGGTTGACCCGGCAGTTGCGTCTGGTCCGCTTATCACGACGGTGAATGATCTGGTAGCGGTTGTGACTTATTATGGACTGGCGGAGATTTTGCTGGTGGATGTGTTTCATTTAGTGTAGAGAACCGGTGAAAATAGGTATTTGTGATTCGGACGCAAAACAGGACTCTTCCTTTTTAGCAACTTCTCCCTGCTTCTTATAGATAGAGTTTGCATCTACCCCGCCGCGCACGCTGGAAAGCGGATAGATGTTGGTGCCGCGTCCGATGATGCTGCCCGGGTTTAGGATAGAGCCGCAGCCTACTTCTACGTTGTCACCGAGCATGGCGCCGATTTTTTTGCGTCCGGTTTCGATCTTGCCGTCTTCGGCGTGGATTTCCACCAGGCGTTTATCAGATTTTACGTTGGAGGTGATGGAACCGGCACCCATGTGGGATTTATAGCCTAAGATGGAGTCTCCGACGTAATTATAATGCGGTACCTGTACTTTGTCGAACAGGATGACGTTTTTAAGCTCGGTAGAGTTTCCGACTACTGCACCTTCTCCGATCAGGGCGCTGCCGCGGATGAATGCACAGTGGCGCACCTCAGCGTCTTTGCCGACGATGACCGGTCCGTGCAGATAGGCGCTGTCAAATACCTTCGCTGTCTTGTGAACCCAGATGTTTTCACCACGTTTCTCATATTCTGCCGGATCCAGGCTCTTTCCCAATTCGATGATAAAATCACTGAGACCTGCCAGCGCCTCCCACGGGTAGGTAAACTGTTTCAGATAATCTGAAGCCAGCGTATGGGTTAAATCATATAATTCTGTGATTTTCATTTCTTCTTTTTTCATGATCATTGCCTTTCCTGAAATTCAATTTCTTCTATTATTATAAATAGATTGTTTACTTTCACTTACTTTGTTCCTGTCCGGATGTAATACTTGTCGTCTCAGAGCTAGTTTCAGCTTTTACTGTTCTTGCAGTCTTCGCAGTTCCCCTACTCTTTACGCTTCTGCTTCGCGACACTTTCTCTGCATTTTGGTAAAACACAGCAACCGCATCAAATGCCGGCCGCAGCCCATACGTATTTCCCATATGAACCGCATTGTAGGTGCGTCCGATAACGAAGCGCTCTAATTTCTGCATATATTCATCCGGTGTGATGCTGCCCTCTGCCACATAGGTCAGACCTTTTTCCCAGCTTGCCGTCAGCTCCGGGTTGAGAAGCTGCTTCATGGAGGTGTGTACGACCTCATAAATCAGTTCTCCCAGATAGGTCGGCGTGATGACCTGCGTTTTTTCGTTGAGCGCCATGTATTTGATGTTGAACAACTTTTTCAAGATCTCCGCGCGGGTTGCACTCGTTCCGATGCCGCTGCCCTTGATCTGGGCGCGCAGCTCTTCGTCTTCGATAAGCTGACCGGCATTTTCCATCGCCAGAATCATCGAACCGGAGGAATAACGCTTCGGCGGAGATGTCTCGCCCTCTTTGATCTGCAAATCATCCAGTGACACTTTCATCCCCTTTTTGAGCTGTTCCAGCATCTGGATAAACTCTGGGTGGGACGCGTCAATTACCTTTGGCTGGCTGCTGTCTGTTCCATCTGCTTCTCTTGCCGGATTTTCCGCATCATTTCCATCTATACCTGGTTCAAGGCGGTTCGTTCTGCCGACACTTTCCCCGGCAGTGTCCTTTTTCTTTTTCGGAATTTCCGCCACCTTGAGATATCCCGCTTCTTTCAATACCTTAAAACTGGCAAAGAAATGTTCACCTTTTACCTCAATCTCAACCGCATATTTCTGGTAAACCGCCGCCGGATAAAAGATGCTTAAGAAACGGCGCACAATCACCTGGTAAATCTTGCGGTTCAACTCCGAGAGACTTCGCAGCGCGCCGAGTCCCTGTCCGGTCGGTATGATTGCGTAGTGATCGGTAATCTGCTTATCATTGACATAACGCGTTTTTGCTATGTTCTTCCACAGCCCTGCCTGCATCGCCTCCGATGCAAATGCCGCCAGCGGCTCATAATGCGTCAGACCGCCGATATTTTTGCTGATCTCCTTCGCCACCGCCGTTGAAAGCACACGCGCGTCCGTTCGCGGATAGGTAACCAGCTTTCGCTCGTACAGCTCCTGCACCACTTTCAGGGTCTGATCCGGGCTGATTTTAAACATTTTAGAACAATCATTCTGGAGCTCCGCCAGGTTATAGAGAAGAGGTGGATTTTTGGTTTCCTTTTTCTTTTCCACTTTTAAAATGGTTCCCTGCGAAGTATTATATACGCCCATTAAACCCGCGTCCGCTTTTTCTGCGTCGCTGACCTCTGACTGCATGACTCCCGAATTTTCGTTTCCATTCTCGCGTTCCCACAGCCATGCAATCAGCGCCTCCGCGTCCTTTCGCTCCTTAAAACCATTTTCCTTATACAGACACGGCGTTCCATAGTAACGGCTTCCTTCCACCGCCCGCCATTCACCGTCAATCGAGATACCTGCCGGTCCAAATGTACCGATCACGCGGTAAAATGGCGTTTTGACAAATTCCCGTATTTCCCGCTCCCGGCGGACTACCATGCCGAGGACACAGGTCATGACGCGTCCGACTGAGATCACGGTCCGGTCAGAACTTCGCATATAGTTAGAAACAGATGGTCCATATTTCAACGTCAGTGCACGGGAAAAGTTAATTCCCATCAGATAATCTTCTTTTGCCCGCAGATATGCCGAATCCGCCAGATGATCGTATTCGGACAGATCCTTCGCTTCGCGGATGCCGCGTAGAATCTCTTCCTCCGTCTGTGAATCGATCCAGACGCGCTTCTGTTTCTTGCCCTGCACGCCAGCCATCTGCGCGACGAGGCGGTAGATATATTCTCCCTCCCGTCCCGAGTCGGTACAGACGTAGATTGTATCTACATCCGCCCGGTTTAAGAGACCGCTCACGATTCCAAACTGTTTCTTCACGCTGTCGATAACCTGATATTTCCATTCTTTCGGGAGAAATGGAAGTGTCTCCAGACTCCAGCGCTTATATTTCATATCATATACTTCCGGATAGCTCATCGTGACCAGATGTCCAACACACCAGGTCACAACCGCATTTTCCGATTCAATATAGCCATCCGCCGAGCGCCCATTTACCTTGAGTGCATTTGCGAACTCACGCGCCACGCTCGGTTTCTCGGCTATAAATAACGATTTTGCCACGTTGTTCTGCTCCTATCTTACTAATTTCGTAACTGTTCAGTACCTTCACAGTCACGCGCAAAAATCCATTAAAAATTGCCTACGGCAATGGGATTTTTTCCTGCTGGCCCATGTTTTCGTACGGTCAGCGCAGTAAATGCGCAGACCTGCTGAACAGTAACCTAATTTCCTCTAATTACTTTTCCGCTTCGGCGTCCACTCCGCCAGAATCGCCGCCACAAACATCAGCGCACAGCCAATTAGCATCCGCACCGTCAGCTCCTCATGCAGCAGCCAGACAGAGAACAGGAGTCCAAACACCGATTCAAACGACAGTAGAATCGAGGATGTGCTGGCGCTCAGATATTTCTGCCCCACTGTCTGAAGCAGAAAACAGAGCATGCTGGATGCGAGTCCCAGATACAGCATCGAAACTGCTACTCCCGGCAGTGTAAATACTTTCGGATGGAACGCTCCTTCCGTGAGAAGCCCCAGCACCCACGAACACGCCGCCGCTGTTCCCATCTGCATGACCGTCAGGCGGATCGGAGTGCAGTATGCCGTGAAGCGATCCAGAAAAATCATATGAACCGCAAAGCAGATGCCGCACACCAGCGTCAGGAAATCACCAAAATTGACCGACAGATCGCCTTTCAGCGATAAAAGAGCCAATCCCACAACAGCAAATCCCGCTGCGACCAGGTTATTTGCCTTCGGGCGCACATGATTAACCGCCCATGCCAGAAACGGCACGATCACCACATACAACGTCGTAATAAACGCATTTTTACTCGCGGTCGTGTATTTCAGCCCATACGTCTGAAAATAATAACTGATAAATAGAAACAATCCCGCCAGTGCGCCGCATTTAAACTCCTGCATCGACATTCCCCGGATCTGTTTCCAGAAAAGAGCCGCCATCCCAAGCGCCGCGATCGTAAACCGGTACGCCAAAAGGTATGTAGGTGTGATCGCGTCCATCGAATTTTTCATCACAACGAACGCGCTGCCCCAGATAATTGTTACAAATAAAAGGCTGGCAGATGCCAGCACTTTTACTCCCTTGTTGTTTGTCTCACTCATGCCAATCTCTATCCTATGTCAAAATGATCACAAATCAAATACAAATTTAAACCGTCATAAATTTGTAACTGGTCGTTGTATCGTATTTCTCGCCTTTTTTCACGATCGGGGATGCAAATCCCGGCATGTTGACTGCGTTCGGGTAATACTGCGTCTCAAAGCAGTATCCCTGGCGTCTCACATACTTCACGCCGCCCTTACCCGGAACCTGTCCGTCCAGGAAATTGCCCGTGTAGAACTGAACTCCCGGCAGATCGGTGTATACCTCCATCTTGCGCCCGCTCTCCTCGTCGATCGCAGCCGCCGCCAGACTGAATACGCCTGACTCATGGTTGAGAATCCAGTTATGATCGTAGCCGCCGCCCAGTTTTAACTGATCGTAATCCGCTTCAATATCACGTCCGATCGGCTTGAAATCTGAGAAATCCATCGGAGTCCCCATTACCTTGCGGATCTCACCGGTCGGGATCAGCACCTTGTCTACCGCCGTGATCGCATCACTGTCAATGTAAACCATCTGCGAAAGCGCCGGACCACTCTCATGGCCTGCCAGATTGAAATACGCGTGGTTTGTCATATTAAAAATGGTATCCTGATCGCAGGTTCCCTCGTAATGAATCTTTACTTCATTTTCATCTGTCAGCGTGTAGGTCACACGGATCGAGGCATTTCCCGGATATCCCTGATCGCCGTCCGAGCTTTCCAGTGTAAACGAAACCTGATTAACGCCCGTCTCATATTCTGCCGCCCAGATACGGTTCCGGTAAAAATCCATGCCGCTGTGCAGGTTGTTCGGACCATCATTCGCCGTCAATTCGTATTTTTTATCATTTAACGTAAACGCCGCGCCGCCAATCCGGTTTGCATTTCGTCCAACAGACTCGCCCAGATGCCCATCGCTTACCAGGCAGTCTGCTACTGTTTCATGTCCCAGCAGGACATCCGCCATCTCTCCGTTCCGATCCGGCACCAGCATCGTGGACCAGATTGCACCCAGATCTAAAAAGGATGCAGAAACTCCATTCTGATTCGTCAATGTATAACGGCTGACCTCTCTGCCATCTTCCATTGTTCCAAAGATTGTCTTCTCAACCATGCCAAATCCCCCTTAATTTTTAGAATCCGAAAAATATTTTTCGCATTTTTTATGCTTACCTATGTCAGATTAAATCTATTTACCTTTTCAAATCGAACGTCCGTGAGACTTGGCGCGTGATTCTGGTCAGCGAAGCTGACATATTCCTATCAGAATCACTGTGCATCCTCGCGGAGCGTTTATCTCAGTCGGAAACAAGGCTTCCACTGAGACAAATTTGCTATTACTCACCACCTGAAGAGGTGGGAGTCTTCTCGACTGAGATAAATAGCTGATTTATTAAGTATACAATACTTTTCCCCTCATGCACACCCATTTTTTCCAAATCCCATTATAAAAATTTAAAGATTCGTTACTGTTCACACATGTGTGCCCAGTAACAGGCTTTTGCCGATGCTTCACATTCCAAATCGGCAAAAGCTGCAGCCAGAACTGTATCTTACGGAATTTTCAGTTCAGAAAATTCCCACCTGTGAACAATTACCAAGATTCCATTTCAGATAAAAAAGAATGTTCCTTGACGCATCACGCGGAGCATTTTTTGTGTCTTAGGACGAAGTTTCCTATGGCACAAACAAAAACTGCCGTTCCGGACAGAGTCAGCCATCGTTTTTTTAACAGCCTCTCCGCCACTGGGCGGCAGTTCTTACTTTTATCAGTTTTAATTTTCTATTTCACGGATTCTCTGAACAGATTTCTTTATTTCGCCTGGATATATCCCTGTGCGGTCAGAAGCTCTGCACACAGTACCGCACCGCCGGCTGCGCCGCGCAGTGTGTTGTGGGAGAGACCTACAAACTTCCAATCGTAAACTTTGTCTTCTCTCAGACGGCCAACAGATACGCCCATGCCCTTCTCATAGTTGACATCCAGCTGTACCTGCGGACGATTATCCTCTTCCAGATACTGAATGAACTGCTTCGGTGCGCTCGGAAGCTCCAGTTCCTGCGGAAGTCCTTTGAAATTAACCAGCTTCTCGATCAGCTGCTCTTTGGTTGGTTTCTTTCTGAACTTTACAAATACGGCTGCTGTATGTCCGTCCAGAACCGGTACACGGATGCACTGGCAGGTAATCACTGGCTCGGATGCCTTCACAATCTCGCCGTCCTTGATCTCTCCCCAGAGACGAAGCGGCTCCTGCTCGCTCTTCTCCTCCTCACCGCCGATGTACGGGATGATGTTGCCTTCCATCTCCGGCCAGTCTTTGAACGTCTTGCCAGCTCCGGAGATTGCCTGATACGTCGTAGCTACTACCTCATATGGCTCAAATTCCTTCCATGCAGTCAGAACCGGTGCATAGCTCTGGATGGAACAGTTCGGTTTTACTGCTACGAAGCCTCTCTTGGTTCCCAGACGTTTTTTCTGGAACTCAATCACCTTAAAGTGCTCCGGATTGATCTCCGGCACTACCATCGGAACATCCGGTGTCCAGCGGTGTGCGCTGTTGTTAGAAACAACCGGTGTTTCTGTCTTTGCATACGCATCTTCAATCGCACGGATCTCTTCTTTTGTCATATCTACGGCGCTGAACACGAAATCAACTTCGGATGCTACCTTCTCGATCTCGTTTACGTTCATAACGGCCATCTTCTTCACACACTCCGGCATCGGGGTCTGCATTTTCCAGCGTCCGCCGACTGCCTCCTCATATGTTTTTCCTGCAGAACGCGGGCTTGCTGCCAGCGCAGTAATCTCATACCACGGATGATTTGCCAGAAGCGTGATGAAACGCTGACCTACCATACCAGTTGCTCCCAGAATGCCTACACGTAATTTCTTTTCCATGTTCATCGTTTTTCTCCTCTTCTGACAGCGGCTTTTTCAGCTTCTCATGGCAGGATGGAGTTTGGATAGGAAGCTCCTGCTCTGCAACACGTTTTCACTCTGCCGCTGTAATTCTTGTCTATCCTATAACAAAACAAACAAAAAATCAACATTTTTCCGCAAGAAAAATACATTTGTATGTCACTCGCGGACATTTGACAAATTTATAACGTCTGTCACGGATTTAACGATGTTCTAACTCAAAATAGGTTCTTCTAAGCCAAGTATTCCGCTGCAGCCTTCTCAATCCCATCCGGGTACTGCGTCCGGTAGCTCTCAAAATCAAGCCCCCTTGCCGCAATCTCTTTTCCTAGTTTCACTAAGAACGACGGAATCTCACTCTCAAACATCGTGCCAAGCTCGCGTCCCATCGTCTCTTTTCCCTGTACCTCATTTCCGCCCAGATAAAATACAAATGCCGGCTGTGCCTTGCCATCTGCCATCCGCACACCGCCGCGGAATCCCATCAGTCCGGTCTGGTGGGTACCGCAGGAGGACGGACATCCGGAAATATGAATCTGCGGAAGTGCGCCGTCCGGGATCTGTGCCTCCCCGACCGCCTTTACACACGCCTGTAACAGAGCCTGCGAATCGCGTGCACCAACCTGACAGATCGACGCACCGATACAGCTTACCGATGTCTCAAACTTTGTCTGAGCCGTCTCCTTCGTCGCCTCCAGAATCTTCTCTGCTTCTGCTCCGGTCAAATTAATGATGTACGCAGTTTCATCCGGTGCCAGGCGAAGCTCTGTGCCGTCAATCGTCTGCATCAGTTCTCCCAGGGCTGCCAGCGTCTCCGGGCGCGGCTGTCCGCCAATCGGATGCCAGATAACCGTATAAAGTCCCTGCTGTTTCTGCTCCAGCACACGTTCTCCCGACGCGCTGCTTCCATCGCCTGTTTTGCTCTGCTTTTCTTTTATTCCTGCCGCTGCCATCACTTCCTCGCGGGAAAGATCCAGCTGCTCCCCGGATGTCAGTACCTCCTGAAGTTTCTCCTGATACGCCTTCCGGTAATTTTCCGCTCCGCCGAGTGCTTCCTGCATATACCGGGTACGCGCTTTTCCGCGGTTTTCGTAATTGCCATATGCCCGGAATGTCAGCCACATCGCCTTAATGTAATAAAGAATCTTCTCCGGCGCAACGCCCTCGGCAACTTTAACGCCAAACTGCGGATTGTTTCCCAGGCCGCCTGCACTGTATACATCAAACGTTCCGTCCGGACAAGCCGCAAATCCCAGATCGCGGTAGGTCGCGTGCGTCACATTCGCCGGTGAATTAGAGAAACAGACCTTGAGCTTGCGCGGCATCTTTTCCGCATTGATAAAGGTCATCAGATATTCTCCCGCCGCCTTCGCCCACGGCATAACGTCGAAATATTCGCCCTCTTCCACGCCGGAAAGCGGAGAACACATCACATTTCGCGGAAAATCCCCGCCGCCGCCCATCGTCACGATCCCGGCATCGAGTGCCTGCTCCATCAATTCACAGACTGATTTCTCATCCAGATTGTGAAACTGCACGCTCTCACAAGTCGTAAAATGTACCATATTTACCTGATATGCACGGATTGCCTTTGCGATAAATGCAAGCTTCTCCTTCGACACACATCCTGCCGTCATACGCAGACGCAGCATGCTCGCCGCGCCGCCTTTCTGTGCATAACTGCCGTAACGTCCTGAAAAGCCCTTATATGAGCCCTTATCCATCTTTCCTGCATAAAAATCCCTCGTTTTTTCACAAAACTCCGGAAGATCTGTTTTCCACTCCTGTGGAGCAATTCCTATCATTGTTCTCTCCTGTTTTCTCTTCCTGCTGCCACCACGTTTTCTTACGGCACTTTCGGTTCCAAAAGTGCCTACCCATAAACAGTAACCTTCAAATTCTACTTTTATTTTACCAGCTTAGCACTTACACCAGATCCAGCGCCACTTCCATCATATTGGTAAACGTCTTCTCGCGTTCTTCTGCCGTCGTCGCCTCTCCGGTCACTGCCGAATCCGATACGGTCAGGATACAGATCGCATTTGCGCCCGCATAGGCAGCGTTGCTGTAAAGTGCCGCCGACTCCATCTCCACTGCCAGCACGCCCATCTGCGCCCAGGTAGTTCCGGTCGGCTCAAGCGGTGGATTGTAGAACATATCGGAACACAAAATATTACCGACATGATATTTTAAATTTCTCTTTTTCGCAGACTCAACCGCCTTTTCCAGCAGCTCATAGCTGCACACGCAGGAATAATCCCCCGGCAGGCAAAACTGTTTTACATAGTTGGATGTCGTACAGGAGCCCATCGCAAAAATAAGCTCGCGCACCTTTACCTCCGGACGCAGCGCACCGGCTGTTCCGATCCGGATCAGATTCTTGCATCCATAAAAATGAATCAGCTCATACGAATAAATTCCCATCGACGGACAGCCCATGCCGGTTCCCATGACAGACACGCGTTTGCCCTGATAATAGCCGGTATAACCGTACATATTTCTCGTTGTATTGAACTGTTTTGCATCCGTCAGAAAATGTTCTGCGATATACTTTGCCCGCAGCGGATCGCCCGGAAGTAGAATTGTCTCCGCAATCTCGCCCTGCTTTGCCCCGATATGAGGGGTCGGTGTGTTCTGAAGTTCAGTCATATGAAATACCTCCTTTTTTTCTTTCTGTTTTGTTCTAGCTTCTCGCCCGGCTTCCCTTGCCGTCGCGGTGGCCTATTTTCAAACGGCTCAAATGAACCGGTTTTTCTTTATACATAACGATCGGATCGTCCTCGGTGCCGTCCAGCAGATGGATTGCCTCCAGCGACTCGGTACGTCCCAGCTTGATGCCGCGCACACCTTTCGCATTCTTCTTCATCTCCGATATCTCCTCGATCGGGAATCGCAGGAAGATACCGCTGGTTGTCTGGATGACCGCCTCTCTCATGCCGTCCGCCGACTGTACCGAGAGAAGCATATCATTCTCCTGAAGCTTGGTCGCCGCCACTGTCCGGTTATTTGTCTCAAATTCCCCGCCCGGCACGATCTTGATCATCGCATCTTTCGTTGCAAATAATAGCTTCTGTCCCTTTAACTGCGCCGCATTCACCACACAGACCGGACGTTCTTTGGTACCATCAAATTTACTCAGGTTATCAATCGGCACACCCTTATCGCGCAGCTTTCCAAACGGAATCTCCGTCACCTTCACCTGATGGAATGCACCCAGATCCGTAAACAATCCAATCTTATCCGTCGTATGGCACGACAGTACATACATATTCTCCGTGTCCACTGTCTCCCGGTTCCGCTCGTAGATCGACGGTTCCAGAATCTTGCAATAACCAAACTTGTCCAGCACGAACACGCCCGGTCTGGCGCTCTCCGCCGCCTCGTCATACACCGCCTCGCGTCCATCCTCGATCTTCGTCCGGCGTTCCACTGCAAACTCTTCCTTGATTGACCGAAGATCTTCTTTAATCACCTCGTCCATCGCCTCACGGCTGCCGAGAATCTTCTGGTATTCTTTGATCTTTCGAAGTGTCTCTTTGTACTCCTTCTGCAATGCCAAGATCTCCAGGCCGATCAGTTTATAGAGACGCATTTCCAGAATCGCAGATGCCTGTTTCTCCGTAAAATGAAGCTTCTTGGCGTCTTCCTCAAATCCCGGTGTGCGGAACTGTATTTTGGAAATATCGCCCTCCATCAGGCAGGCTTTCGCATCTTTCAGATTCTTCGAACCGCGCAGGATCGCGATAATCAGATCGATGCAGTCGCAGGCTGTGATCAGACCTTCCTTGATCTCCTTCTTCTCCTGCTCCTTTTCCAGAAGCACCTGATACTTGCGGGTATTATTTTCATACTGGAAATCCAGGTAATTCTTTAAGATTCCCTTTAAATTCAGCGTCTCCGGGCGTCCATTCGTGATCGCCAGCATATTGACGCCGAATGTATCCTCCAGTTTTGTCTTTTTATACAAAATATTCTGGATTTTCTCAATATCCGCATCTTTCTTGAGTTCCAGAACAATCCGGATTCCTTCTTTATTCGATTGGTTGGAAATATCCACCACATCGGCAAGTTTCTTGGACTCAACCAGATCTGCGATATCCGACAGACATTTATTGATGCCCGCGCCGATCATCGTGTACGGAATCTCCGTGATCACCAGCTTGTCCCGGTCAGAACGGCGTTTTCCAAGCTCCACCTCCATCCGGGCACGCAGCTTGATGCGCCCCATTCCCGTCTCATAGATCGCCGGAAGCTCACTCTTATTCGCAATGATGCCGCCTGTCGGGAAATCCGGTCCCTTTAAGACGCTCAGAAGCGCTTCCGTCTCCATCTCCGGCTGATCGATATACGCCATCACCGTATCGATGACCTCGCCCAGATTGTGCGGCGGAATGCTGGTGCTCATGCCGACCGCAATTCCCTCGGCACCGTTAATCAGAAGATTCGGCACACGGACCGGCAGAACCTCCGGCTCTTTCTCCGTCTCATCGTAGTTCGGCACAAAGCGGACGGTCTTATCCAAATCCTTTAAATATACTTCCTCCGCAAACTTCTGGAGACGCGCCTCCGTGTAACGCATCGCCGCCGCCCCGTCGCCCTCGATGGAACCAAAGTTTCCATGTCCGTCTACCAGCGGCATTCCTTTCTTAAAATTCTGGGAAAGCACGACCAGCGTCTCATAGATCGAACTGTCGCCGTGCGGATGGTATTTACCCATCGTATCACCGACGATACGCGCCGATTTCCGGTGCGGCTTGTCGTGCCCCAGATGCAGCTCCCCCATATCGTAAAGGACGCGGCGCTGTACCGGTTTCAAACCATCCCTCGCATCCGGGATGGCGCGGGCCGTGATGACACTCATCGAGTAGTTCATATAGCTGCGCTGCATTTCCTCTGAATATTCTGTCGTAATGATCGTTTCAGCCATTCTATTTTCTATCTCCTAAATTCCTGTCATATACTTTCATAATCGTAACTGTTCAGTGCCTTCACAGTTACTCATAATCTTTCTATTAAGCATCTATCTCCGCCTCATCCGCGTGATCGTAGATAAACTGCCGTCTCGGCGGCACGTCGCTTCCCATCAGCATCTCCGTGATCTCCGACGCCATCCGGGCATCCTCGATCTCCACACGCTTGAGCACACGGTTCTCCGGGTTTAACGTCGTCTCCCAGAGCTGTTCCGCATCCATCTCGCCCAGACCTTTGTAGCGCTGCAGGGTAAATTCCCCTGTGTGGGTTCTGCGGTAGCGCTCCAATGCTTTCTCATCGTATAGATACTCTTCTTTTCCCTTTTTCGGAATCACCTTAAATAACGGCGGCATCGCAATATATACGTGCCCGTTCTGAATCAATTCCGGCATAAAACGGTATAAGAAAGTCAGAAGCAGAGTATCAATATGGCTTCCGTCCACATCGGCATCCGTCATCAGGACGATCTTGTGGTAACGCAGCTTCGCAATATCGAAATCATTGCCATATCCTTCCGAAAAGCCGCAGCCGAACGCATTGATCATCGTCTTGATCTCGGCATTCGCCAACACCTTGTCCATCGAAGCTTTCTCCACATTTAAAATCTTGCCCCGGATCGGCAGGATCGCCTGATAGCGGCGGTTTCGTCCCATCTTAGCTGAACCGCCCGCGGAATCTCCCTCGACAATGAAAATCTCACATTTCTCTGCCTCGCGGCTCTCACAGTTTGCCAGCTTTCCGTTGCTGTCAAAGGAAAAACGGGATTTCGTCAGCATATTGGTCTTGGCGCGTTCCTCTGCCTTCCGGATCTTTGCAGATTTCTCCGCACAGGCGATGATCGCCTTCAATACCTCTAAATTCCGGTCAAAATAAAGCTGCAGCTCGTCCCCTGTCACGCTGAACACCGCTTTTGTCGCATCGGCACTCGCCAGCTTTGTCTTCGTCTGCCCCTCAAAGATCGGATCCGGATGCTTGACCGCCACAACCGCCGTCATGCCGTTTCTCGTATCCGGTCCTGTAAATTTTGTATCTTTTTCCTTCAGGATTCCCAGCTCTTTCGCATAGCTGTTGATCATCTGGGTAAAACGCGTCTTAAAGCCTGCCAGATGCGTGCCGCCCTCCTGCGTGAAAATATTGTTGCAGAAGCCGAGTACATTTTCCTCAAATGCATCGACAAACTGGAACGCCACTTCAACCTCGATCTGGTCGCTGACGCCCTTAAAATAAATCGGATCATGAATCGGCGTCTTCGTGCTGTTCAACTCGCGCACATACGCCACGATGCCGTCCGGCTCCGAATAAGTCACCTTTTCAGCCTCGCCTGCCCGCTTATTCTCATAAAGAATCGTCAGCTTCGGGTTCAGATATGCCGTCTCATGCAGGCGGCTCTTGAGCCAGTCCGCCTTGAACCGCGTTTTTTCAAAAATCTCCGGATCCGGCAGAAAATTGATCTCTGTTCCAGTCTCTCTTGTCTTTCCAACCACCGGCAGAAGACCATCGATCAGCTCAACCGTCGGGATGCCGCGCTCATACGCATCGTGATGGATCTGTCCATTTTTATATACATTGACCTCCAGATGCGCTGAGAGGGCATTGACAACCGATGAACCGACACCGTGCAAACCGCCGCTCGTCTTGTACGCATTGTTGTCAAACTTGCCGCCCGCGTGCAAGGTCGAGAGCACAATTCGCTCCGCTGCCATACCCTTTTTATGCATCTCCACCGGAATACCGCGTCCATTGTCCCGGACGGTGCAGGAGCCGTCCGCCTCGAGCGTCACGCGGATCTGGGAACAGGCGCCCGCCAGGTGCTCATCGACCGAGTTATCCACGATCTCATAGATCAGGTGATTGAGTCCCTTCGTTCCCACACTTCCTATATACATACCAGGACGCTTACGGACAGCCTCCAGCCCCTCCAGAACCGTTATGCTGTCCGCATCATACTGTGTTTTACCCATAGATTCATTCCTCCTGTGCCCGACCTGGGAATCATATTTGCTGCCATTTACACGTGTGATGCAAACGGCAGCTTTTATTTCACTGGTCAAGCTGATTTCTTCCACTTATAATACGTATTTATTTTATGACTTTGAAATCATGCAAATAGAACATTCTAACTCTCTGGCATCACACCCGCCAGCCATTGTTTTATAGACTTTTCATTAGCGAAAAAGTAGTAAACCGTTCTCATTTACTATAAAATATTAGTAACTGTTCAGTACCTTCACAGTCACGCGCAAAAATCCATTAAAAATTGCCTGCGGCAATGGGATTTTTGCCTGCTAGCCCATGTTTTCGTACGGTCAGCGCAGTAAATGCGCGGACCTACTGAACAGCTACAAATATTATTACATAAATTCAAAAATTTTGCAACGCATTTTTCAGAACAAATGTTCGCTTTTTGGACAACCGGATTCCATGCCAGCACTGCCAGCTTTCTTTTATCCCAGCGCCACATCCAGAATCATCATCAGCACAAATCCAACCGCAAATCCGATCGTTCCCATATCGGAATGACTGCCCTGCGCCGACTCCGGAATCAGCTCCTCCACAACCACGTAAATCATCGCCCCTGCTGCAAGCGCCAGGAGAACCGGCAGAACCGGTTCCAGATAGCGGTACGCGGCGATCGTCGCAAGCGCCCCGATCGGCTCGACGATACCGGAGAGTGTTCCCATCGCAAACGCCTTTTTCCGGCTCATCCCCGACTCACTCCGAAGCGGCAGGGAAATGATCGCTCCCTCCGGGAAGTTCTGAATCGCAATTCCAAGTGAAAGTGCCAGCGCCGCTGCAAGCGTGATGCCGCTCTTTTCTGCTAAGAATCCGGCAAATACCACTCCGACTGCCATGCCCTCCGGGATATTGTGAAGTGTGACCGCCAGAACCAGCATCGTTGTCTTCTTGAGCCCGCACATATGTCCCTCCGGCTCATCACTTCCCAGATGCAGATGCGGAATCAGGCGATCCAGCAAAAGCAGCATCAGAATACCCACCATAAACCCAATGGATGCCGGCAGACATGCCAGACGCCCCATCGCTTCGCACATATTCATCGATGGAATTAAAAGCGACCAGACCGACGCCGCCACCATCACCCCCGATGCGAACCCCAAAAGCGTTTTCTGGATGATCGGCTTTAACTCATTTTTCAAAAAAAAGACGCAAGCTGCTCCCGCCGTCGTACCGACAAACGGAATCAAAACCCCAAGTAGCGTATTATGATCCATATTCATTCCCTTCGCTTTCTTTTTTAATATCTGAGCGGTTCTTTCCCCGGAACCTTGTTTTTTTTCTTCTATTTCTCTTTGAGGTACCGGTTTGATCAAAGAAGTCATCTCAAGTTCCTCTGATTGAATATTCCTATTGTAGCATATGCACCTTTCTTTTGCACGGTTCCTTTTTATCATTAAGCCGATTTCATCCGCCAATCCCGGCTCAAATCCGATTCAAACAACCCTCTGTTTCGGCACCGGCATTCTTTCATATATTTCGTTTACAAATGTTTTTTCACAAAATAAAAAAAGAACCAGAAACCAGGCTGTCCCTAATTTCCAGTTCTCTTTTCATTCTTTGAATACAATGATTTATCGCTTTTTAATTTATTTCTGCTCAGAATTCTGTTTGATAAACTCATGAACATCGTTTACGCTTAAATTGCTCTCTTCGATCGCATCCAGTAATTCGCTTAATTCAGCTTTACGAATCTCAGCCGCTAATTCCTTTTTCTCTGCTTTCAGAGCTTTAACGGTTTCTTCTAATTTAGCCAGCTTCTCTTCTACCGCTGCCAGCTTCTCTTTGTTTACTTCTAATGCAGAACGTTTTGGTCCTCTCGGCATAATACATACCCCTTTCGTTTTCTTTGAGAATAGCACAGATCTCTTATTTGTGCAATATCGAACTTCCTTTTTTGAATGTCTTTCTCTCTGGACAAATTTCTTTTACTTTATTATAATATCAGGTTGTATCCAAACGCAAGAAAAAAGGAGTTTGTATGAGTAATCCCAATACACAGAACGATTTCTCCAAAGGAAGTATCGTTAAAAATATCATGAATCTCGCAATCCCGATGACGCTGGCGCAGCTTATCAACGTCCTGTACAACATCGTCGACCGCATCTATATCGGGCGCATTCCCGATCACGCCACTCTATCTTTGACCGGCATCGGGCTTTCGCTGCCAATCATCACGCTTGTCATCGCATTTGCCAATCTGTTTGGCATGGGCGGTGCACCGCTCTGCTCGATCGAACGCGGGCGCGGGGATATCAAAGAAGCCGAGGCAATCATGGGAAATTCTTTCTCCATGATGTTCATTTCAGGTGTGCTTCTGACCCTTCTCTGCCTGATATTCCGCAAACCAATGCTGTATCTGTTCGGCGCCAGCGACGCTACTTATCCATATGCGAATGCTTACATTACGATCTATCTGCTCGGCAGCCTGTTCGTGATGGTCGGACTTGGCATGAACTCGTTCATCAATTCACAGGGCTTCGGGCGCATCGGCATGATGACCGTCCTTTTAGGCGCTGCCGCCAATATCCTGCTCGACCCGATTTTTATCTTTGTGCTTCACATGGGAATCCGCGGCGCGGCGCTCGCCACCATCCTGTCGCAGCTTCTCTCCGCTATCTGGATTCTGCGGTTTTTAACCAGTGACAAAACAATTCTGAAACTGAGACGTTCTTCCATGCGTCTTTCCGCGCAGAGAGTCCGGAAAATCGTCGGTCTCGGACTTTCCGGTTTCACAATGTCGATCACAAACTGCACCGTCCAGATCATGTGCAATGCGACCTTACAGGTATACGGCGGCGATCTCTACGTCGGCGTTATGACCGTTATCAACTCCATCCGTGAAATTGCAACGCTTCCGGTAACCGGCGTCACCCACAGCGCCCAGCCGGTGCTCGGTTTCAATTATGGGGCAAAAGAATACGGACGCGTTAAAAAGGCGATCGTCTTTACCTCTTTTATTGCAATTTTATATACGACCGGTATCTGGCTGATCGTCGATGGTTTCCCGGCATTCTTTATCCGCATTTTTAACCAGGATGCCGAACTCATCGCAGCAGGTATTCCGGCGATCCGCTTATACTTTTTCGGATTCTTTATGATGTCGCTCCAATTCTCCGGACAGTCGATTTTCGTCGGTCTGGGCAAATCCAAAAAAGCGATCTTTTTCTCTATTTTCCGAAAAGTAATCATCGTCGTTCCGCTGACAATCCTGCTGCCAGGTATGTTCGGAATGGGCACCAACGGCGTATTCGCCGCCGAACCGATTTCCAACTTTGTCGGCGGAATTGCCTGCTTTGGAACGATGCTTTTGACGATTTGGAGAGAATTGACGAGATTGCAGAAAGGGAAGGATTCTTAAAGATAGAGAGGTTATTTATTTAAATGAAAATGGCTAAAAGTTTGTGGGACGGACTTTTAGCCATTGCTGTATATAACGATAGTTTTTACTATGTCAAAAATATACATTAATTTTTTCCATATGCTTCAATTCGACACGTATGTTCCTTACTTACCTTATCGTAATTAATTCCAACCAATAAAATATTTCCCATATAATTTAAAATCGATTCTGGATAGTTCTTTTCTTTGATTTGCTGCAGCGCAGTCTGTGCATTCTGATTCCATTTAAGTTCAATTACCAGCGCCGGATAATCATTCTTGTACTCTGGTTTTGGTATAAATACAAAATCCGCAAATCCACGTCCTGTCGGTAGTTCCCGAACTGGTTTAAAATAATATTGCATCGAACTCAGATAAGCAATCGCGAGAACACTGCTCAAAGAATTTTCATTATGATATTGAATAACAGATACATATTCATCATGAATCTTCCCGATCTGTGATGCTACTACTTCCTCATCCAAATCCAATGTTGCATCCAACAACCTCTCCGACTCTTGCTGAAACAGAAACATCTCATTCCAGCGTTTACTTTCTACCGCCTTAGTCAACTCCTGCCGAATTTCTTCATTCGGAACAAACGCCATCTTTTTCGTCTGATCATAGCCTAAATACCCCAAATGAATCATATATGTCAGCACATCGTCTTTACTCTGAATATTCGAAATATCATTTCCAAATGTTGATGTATCTACCTTCACTTCAACTCCAGACAGCATTTCGATAATTGCCGTTTTCAATCCGTCATAATCCATATTAATGAGCGGCACAATCGCCTCATAAGACGCGGTTTCCGACCAATAGCTCTTAAATTCACCATCTAGCATGACACTCACAACTGCTTTGGGATTATAAACCTGACAATTTTTTAGAACATATCCATCATACCACGCCTTTACCTTATCAAATTCCACCTGATAGCGTTCTGAAAGTTCTTTCACCTCCGCCTCCGTAAATCCAATATACGGAGACAAGCGACCCGCGCTCAACATCGTAAATTCGTCAAAATTGTTCAGTGCCGACTGGGTTTTCTCTTTTTTAATAGGAAGAATGCCCGTCAAATAAGCAAGTTGAATATACTTGGTCGGTTCCGTTCCCTTAAACAATCCCCTCAGGAAACTTATATATTCATCCTGAATTTTCGAATTCGCCGCCATATCACGAATCAGAACATCCCACTCATCAATAATTACAACAAACTTATTCTTCGTTGCATTACAAATAAATGACAGTGCTTCTGGAAGCGAACACGTGTCACTCGGTATTGCTTCTGAATAATATTTTCTTAATTCCTCAATCGTTTTCTCTGTAATATACGATACAACCCTGTCGGCACCCCCAGCAGCTCCTATACACCACTGGATATCCCAGTGAATCACATCATATCGGTTTAGATGTTCCTTGAAATCCGGGCTCTGACTAATTTCAAGTCCAGAAAACATATTCCCTGAATCGCAGCCCTTACTGTAATACGCTGTCAGCATATCCGCCGTAATCGACTTTCCGAACCTTCTGGGACGGCTATTGCAAATATATCCCTGCAATGTATTCATCACCTTATTGGTATACGTCAACAAACCTGTTTTATCAATATAGATTTCCGAATTCAACGCAACTTGAAACGCTGAATTATCCGAATTCACAAAAATCCCCATATTGACACACTCCTTTCGAAGCTGTTGCTTTGCCTGTTCATAATATTAATCATATTTATATGATTAATATTAACATTTGATAGTTTGAATGACAAGATCATCATTCAAAACGTTCCTCTACTTCTCAGCCATCCGAATCAGCAACTCCAATATTTTAATTGCCATCTCTTCTTCCCGCATCCAGCCATTATAAACATCCTTCATGTCCTTCAAAATTATGCTTTCATCCGCCACCTCATAAAAGCGTTCATTTACTTTTTTTATGACAGCTTCATCCGGCACATCCTCTTCCATAAAATACATACTCTCTCCATAAATTCCCTTCCTTTTACCACTCATAACATCCCCTAATACCACACTTCCAAAATTTTCTATTCTGCAAGGTGGCAGTTTGAATTCCTCTAAAACAGAATCAAGAATTCTCTTCACTTCATCCGATGCCCCTTTTCGTTTCGTCAAATAACCAGCCAGCGCCCCAAACAGGCGATCCATTTGTCTCTTCAACTCCGCCGGGATCTGAAGATAACGGCTGTCCAATTCTATCTTCCGCCATTCAGCATACTGTGGATGCGGTTTCATCGTCTGATGCCCCGTCCTGAATTCAATAAGAGAAGGATATGGATTTTCTTTCAATATGTTTCTATGGATGTTTACAAGTTCATCATAAAGCGGTCGATAAATCTCCTGCGCTCTTTTCCTATTCAATTCTTCTTTTCGCTGCTGTGTATTGACCCATATAGACCCAAGCAATGAAAAAACAGCACCGACAACTGCTCCAAGCAATGTTCCGATTATACCTAATAGGGTTTGAGAATCTGCTCGCGTGAACAGATTCACTTGTCTTAACAATGTCACAAACATAAACAGGACAAGAATGACTCCACATATATAGATGCAGATTTTGAATTTATTGAAATAATATTTTAGCTTTAAAAATATCATAAATTCTCACTTCTCTTTACAAAGATTTTTCTTGTATTGTAGCATTTCAAAAAAGAATTTGCAAAGATTTACCCAATCTATTTTTCAACTTCTTTTCTTCTTGCATCCTCCCCTTACATATGCTATTCTATGAAAATAGCAATTCCAGCAAAGCGGTCACTTTATAAAAAAGAACGGCTGAGTTTTTACTCCTCAGTCGCTCTTTCATCCACACACATTTCCCGTCCGCTCATCCCCGCCATCACAATCAAAAACCAGAAAAATGGCTGTCTGCAATTCATCAGCGTAAAACTTTCCGCCAACAATGCCAGCACTGCCGCACGCTGTGCCCGATCGCATCGAATCACATTTCGTACAATCCAATATACAAGCACCGCTGTTGGAATGATACCATACGAAAACCAGACATCAAAAAAACTCGAATGAATTTCATTCACATGAAACACATCAAACACGCCCGGGCTCAGCAGCTGTTCAAACCCATCATGTGGAATAAACCGCTCAAAAAAGCCCTCTCCTGCCCCATATAATAAATACTGCGGTTCCAATACCAAGCGTTCTGCACTTCGATCGTAAAGCAAATCATAAAGATTGCCATTTGCCAATTTCCAGAGTTTCTGCTGAATCCGCGAAAAAAGCGTGTAGCTCGTCTGAGAAACTTCAAAATCAGCCCCCGGCAGGATCCTATATACCCCAACAGCCAACAGCACCACAAAAACCGCGCCGCCTATCCACCACAGCTTTTTCCGCTTTGAATGGCAGCATCTGTCCCAGAAAAGCTGTCCGATAAGCACACAAAAGAATACAAGCAGACCGACAAACATCCCCGTTGATTTTGCCTTTCCTATCAAAAACACTCCCAACAGAAACATTCCCCAGAAGCCGATACGTGTTTTCGCCGTATAAATCGCTTTCCGCCGATCCCCCATAAAAAGTACCAGCATCATGGTAAAGATAAAAAATGCAAACTGGTTCGGATCATTGAAGGTTCCCATAAACCGGGCACCACCCCAGGATTCATGGAAATAACGCCCACGCCCAGAGAACAGAACAAGCAGCTGAAATACCATATTGATGCGGCAAATCCAGCACAAACCACGCATAAAGCCATCTGAATACAATGTCCGGAACATCCATATCAGACACGCGGAATAAATCCAATACATCGTATGCAGCGGGAACTCCCGATTGGAAGTCCGGATAAAATAGATTCCATTAATGATAGCGACAAAAATCAGAAAAATAACCCATGGGATATCTTCCCTGTAAAATAATTTTGTCCGGTTCTTCCATGCTCCATAAAATGTCATCGCACAGGCAGCCGCGAAAAACAGATCTGCAATCCCAAGATTGCCGCTTGGAAAAATATAAAATTGTTTCAAAAAGACCGCTATGTAAAACAACCAACTTGCCACAATCTACTTCTTCCCTTTCGTAACAATTCTGCTTCTTTAATTATATCCATAAATTTTCCGGATAGCATCCAGCCGTTATCATCTGACTAAAACTTTCCTGCGCTGGCTCAATGTCTTCCTTATAAGTAATTCCAATCCATTTATCCGATGTAGAAAGTACCTTAACTGAAGCCGCTTCTTTTTCCAGCAATTCCGCTACGATATTCGGAAGGAGGTATTCCTTTTTCTCTGGATATTCACCTAGTTGATCTAGAAATCTAGGAAAACCTTCCCTAATATATTGTAAAAAATCCGGATATCCCGCCCACATATTCATCGAAACCATCGTGTCTGGTGTAATCCAGCCTTCTACTTCTGCATTATCGCACCGAATCTTGCCGTCTATCTTCTGAATCCCGGTTGTCTCAATTACTTTTTCAAGATGACCTGTATCATCCGCCACACAGACGCCTCTGGTCACAGCGCCATTCTCACTCAAAGTATTTTTCAGAGAAAATCCCGCCATCGCCAGAGCTATCTTTCCGTCCTCATGTTTTCCCGAAACCAGAAAATCATGCAGCTTGACAAATGCTTCCTTTCCATAATAGTCGTCTGCATTGATAATCACAAACGGCTCTTTCACGATATCCTTACAAGCCAGGATCGCCTGTCCTGTACCCCAAGGTTTCACACGCCCCGCTGGAACCTCATATCCTTCTGGCAGATCCTCCAACTCCTGATAAACATACTCGACCGGCATGACCTTAGACAATCGGTTTCCGATCACTTCTTTGAATTCTTTCTCAATTGCCTTGCGAATCACAAAGACAACCTTTGTAAATCCCGCTTCTTTCGCATCATAAATTGAAAAATCCATGATAATCTCCCCGTTGGGAGCCATTTTCGCAAGCTGCTTGATACCGGTTCCGAAACGGGAACCGATGCCGGCAGCCATGATGATGAGGGTTGTGTTCATTTTTTCCTCCATAGAATTTCTCTATATCTTAGTAAGTTATTTATTCTCTTCCTCACAGATAGTTGTCTTAGTATACGTTCTATCACTAATAATATAGCGAGGTCTGGCTTTCACTTCTAAGTATATCTTTCCAATATATTCACCCAAAATACCAAGACAAAGCAGTTGGACACCTCCTATAAAACATATTAAACTTGTCATACTTGCCCATCCATTTACGGTTTCTCCGATAAAATACTCCACAAACGACCAAAGCACTCCGATAAAACTTAATACAGCAATAACAAAACCAACTCCCGTTATCATTCGAATCGGCTTAATGCTAAGACTCGTAATGCCATCAAAAGCCAGCGAAAGCATTTTACTTAGAGGATAATGGCTCTCACCTGCAATTCTCTCATGCCTTTCATAATATACGATCGTACTTTTAAATCCAACCAGGGGAACCATTCCTCTTAAAAAAATATTTACCTCTTTATAATTTGCAAACTCCTGAAGAACCCGGGAAGATATCAGACGATAGTCCGCATGATTATAAATGACCTCCACTCCCATCCAATTTAATAGCTTATAAAAAGACTCCGCTGTAAACCTTTTGAAAAAAGTGTCTGTATCCCGCCTGCTTCTCACACCATATACGATTTCATTTCCTTTTAAATATTCTTCTACCATAGAATCCATGGCATTGATATCATCCTGACCATCACAATCAATCGATATTGTAATATCACATTGATCCTTTGATTCCATCAAACCTGCTAAAACAGCATTTTGATGTCCTCTATTACGGCTTTGTGATATACCAAGAAAGCAATCATCTTTCTTTGCCAATTCACATAAAATATTCCATGTTTGATCTTTACTTCCGTCATTCACAAACATAATTTTACTCTTAACTGATATAATGTTTCTATTGATTAATTTCATTATTTCCTGTTTGAACAACGGCGCCGTAATAGGAAGCACTTTTTCTTCATTATAGCAAGGGATTATTATATATAAAACAGGTTTATTTTTCATTATTTTCACTACTTTCTTTTTGCTTCACATTTTTTTGCAAGCGATCGTATAAAGCAAATAAAACACAGCCTACTGCACTTAAAGATATTCCAACTTTAAAGGGTGTATATTCGTATCGAAACTCTATTATATTTTCTCCTTTTTCAACTGGTATTGCTATTAACCCATTGCAATTATACATTTCTGCATCATATCCATTGACCTTTACTTTCCAAAAGCGATCATACGGTATGCTATAAAATGCAAATTCTTTCTTATCGGCTTCCAGTCTAATATTTAAAGTATTTTTTTTAGTTTCAAAATTAGAATTAGGATTTTTATTTTGTATCGTTCTTTTTAGCAGCTCCTCCCCCGCCAATTCAATATATTCCGGCGCATGTTTTAATTGTTTCTCTACTTTTTCTACATCCTGATCTTCAATTACTAAAGTATGAAGCATGACCAAAGCCCGTAGTTCCGCAGAAACTTTGTTAAATTCTGACTTTGTTATATATGAATCATATAAAGTTCCCATCGGAAGCGCCGCTTGATTTGCATATATATAAAAATCTTGATTATTCGCATTCTTTATATGCTTTATCAATTTCAGATTGCTTAATTTTTTCATCGTAACGATATATCTGGCACCCAATAATTCCTGCATTCCGACCGGACCAGCCGGAGACATATTTCCTCTGTTGATTCCAAGCGCACGATAAAAATCAAAAACAGAAGAATGGCACGTACTTATAAAAGAATTCGTTGATGGGAGTTCATTTGTCATACTAAGATTATAGTATGTATATCCAATTCCCTCATCAAAATAATATCTGTAGGGCAATACATTCCTTTTCAAAAGTGATGGAATCTCCGTCAAATAAGTAGAAACATTTTTAGAATACTGATTTGATTCAATACGGAAATTTATCCCAGTATTATCCAGCGCCCCATTCTGATAATCAAAAACACTTACTCCCAACAAACATACACTAAAAAAGATAGTAGCACCTTTATATATTTTTGTGCACTCGCTACGCTTGTTTTTGATTATGGCTGCAAGCACCACCACTCCCAAAACAGCACTCATTATATTAAGCACAAATCGGTGAATCCGAAAAATTTCTATACCGTCATAATGTATCCGTTTTAAGCAGCATAGCGCTATTGTAAACGTCAAAATGACACCCATAGAAATTATCAATCCATATTTTAAAGAATCTCTATATTTATCCGCTTTTTCACAAACTACGGCCGTTGCCAAAGACAAAAGTAAGGAAAACATAAACAGCCATCTTCCATATCTATCTGGTGAAAATGCTATAAATACGCTATTCAAAATTGGAATCACTGCCATTACAAAACAACATTTAATCAAAGAACTCAGCCAATTTTTCTCATGAAAAATATATGTCAATACAAAAGCCAATCCGAACAATGGTAAGTAAATTCCCCAGCTTCCCCAGTCATTAGACACAATTGCAGAATATGAATCCATTGATTCCGCTGGAAAAAAGAAAGCCCCTACTTCAATCAGCCATTCTTTTACCGTCATTAAAAACCAGTCCGATATTGGTAAAACAGCAGTTGCCCGCTTATTTCCCATCATGGACAAAAATGTCGGAACTACAATCACACCCGAAATCAGGCATCCCAAAATTCCTTCCCAGAAACAAGTTAAAATATTTTTTATCTGTCCTTTTTCACGCAAATTTGGAAGTAAAAAACGGAAAATATAATATAAAACTGTAAAGCAGGTAGTGCCCCAGAAAAATATCGGATTACATAACAAATTCACGGCACATGCCAGTGCAAAACATCCCTTCTTTTTATCCAATATCATTTTGTCCAAGGCAGCCAGCATAAATGGGAACAACGCTATCACATCCTGGAAATGATAAAAAACAATATTAATACATTGTGCTCCCGAAAATGCATATAACATCGCGCCTATCAATATAGCATCTTTTTTATGTAAGTATCTTTTCATCCACAATGCAGATGAATATCCTGCGACCGCAATCTTTAATATAAATAGCCATCCTATTACCCGTGGATACAATTCTGCCGGGAACAAAAGGGAAATCCAGTAAAATACACTTCCAATATTATAAAAGCCAAATGATTCTAGTAGATTTCCTCCCAAATCAATTCCCCAGCTCCAAGTTTCTCCCGACTTGATTGCCCTGTTCATCAGCATTCCAAACGGAATTTCCTCTGCCGAAAAATCATTTGACAGTGCAAAATATCCATGATTTAAAATCATTGCCGGGATCATAATGATTCCGGCAATCAAAGCACACATTATAAATGCCTCCAGCTCAGGATATCTGTTAAAATCAATCTTTTTTCTTTCTTTATATGCTGTGCACATCCATGCTCTCCTTGTGCAATAAATACTTTTCTAGTCCCTTTGGAAAATATCTCTTGTATAAACCTTTTCTTTCACATCATCCAGCGAACTGTCATAGCGATTTGCTACAATCGCCTGGCTTAATTGTTTGAATTTACTCAGATCATTTACAACGAGTGACCCAAAAAATGTCTCTCCATCCTTTAAAGTCGGCTCATATACGATCACCTTTGCCCCTTTTGCTTTAATCCTTTTCATAACTCCCTGAATCGAGCTCTGTCTGAAATTGTCGCTATTACTTTTCATTGTCAACCGGTAAACTCCGATAGTCACATTCTTTTCTTTCTCTTCTTCGAATTCGTTATCATCCTCATATCCATAATATCCGGCTAATTTCAATACCTGGTCGGCAATAAAATCCTTCCGGGTCCGGTTGCTCTCTACGATCGCTTCAATCAAATTTTCTGGAACGTCCGCATAATTTGCCAGCAACTGCTTTGTATCCTTCGGCAGACAATAGCCTCCATACCCAAAACTAGGGTTGTTATATTGGTTGCCAATTCTGGGATCCAGACACACTCCATCTATAATCTGCTGTGTATTCAATCCTTTACTTTCCGCATATGTATCCAGTTCATTAAAATACGCCACGCGCAGTGCTAAATAGGTATTTGCAAAAAGTTTCACAGCCTCCGCTTCGGTAAAGCCCATAATCAAGGTATCGATATTTTCTTTAATTGCACCTTCCTGCAGAAGTTCTGCGAATTGCTGTGCTGCTTTCTTTAACCGATCATCCTTCAAATCTGTTCCAACAATAATACGGCTTGGATATAAATTATCATATAAGGCTTTACTTTCTCGAAGAAACTCCGGACTAAAAATTATATTTTTACAATTAAACTTTTCACGAACAGAGGTTGTATATCCAACCGGAATGGTACTCTTGATAACCATAATTGCATCCGGATTATATTTCATAACCAGCTCAATGACAGCTTCAACTGCTGACGTGTCAAAATAATGTGTTTTTGAATCATAATTTGTTGGCGCAGCAATAACCACATAATCCGCGTTACTATATGCCTCTTTTGCATCAAGCGTTGCTGTAAGATTCAATTTTTCTTCTGCCAGATATTTTTCTATGTATTCATCCTGGATTGGTGATTTTCCCCTATTAATCAACTCTACTTTTTCTGGAACAATATCAACTGCCATTACCTTATGATGCTGCGCCAAAAGAGTTGCAATCGATAAACCTACATATCCTGTGCCAGCTACTGCGATTTTTAAATCTTCAAATTTTTTCATTTTCTATTGCCTCTTCTTTTTTACAATTAATTTCATTTGAAGTCTATATTCTTTATGCTTTTCTCCAAATTTTCAATTACTTGCAATCGAAATTCAAACTCTTGTCGTTCTTTCTCTGTCAACGTTTCCAATATTAATCCTGCAAAATAAGATATAATTGCTGTCACGGCTATAAAACCAGAAACAATTAATGTCGGAAAATTAGGGACAAACCCCGTTTGAAGAAATTTAATAGCAATCGGAAGAAACAGGAGTGCTGAAGCTAAAATTAATATCGTAGAAATTCTTCCAAAGAATCCCAGTGGATGATAGTTTTTATACAGTTTTCCAATCGTTTTTAATACTTTAAATCCATCCGAATATGTATTAAGTTTTGATTCGCTTCCCTCTGGTCTATCCCTATATTCAATAATTACATTTTCAATCCGCATATTTTTATCTACTGCATGGATCGTCATTTCTGTTTCAATTTCAAATCCTTTTGACAGAACCGGAAAACTTTTAACAAACAAATAACTAAATGCCCTGTATCCTGTCATAATATCTCTGATATCCGTTTTAAAAAGTCGATTAATAGAACCTCTAACAATACAATTTCCAAAATTATGAAATGGACGCTTATTTTCATCAAAATATGTAGATGATAAACGGTCTCCTACCACCATATCCGTTCTTTTTTTGAGCACCAAATTTGCCATTTGTTTTCCGTATTCCGCTGGATAGGTATCATCTCCATCAACCATGATGTAACATTGAGCATCAATCTCTCTAAACATCCGTCGTATGACATTTCCCTTTCCTTGTGAATACTCATGCCTAACCACAGCTCCTGCTTTGGTTGCTAAATCAGCTGTATTGTCACTAGAATTATTATCATACACATATATAACAGCTTCCGGAAGCTCCCTTTTCCAATCGGAAACTACTTTTTCTATCGTTTGAGACTCATTAAAACATGGGATTAATACTGCTATTTTATCCATATCGCTCTCCTTATCTTCACGTATGTGTTTCTTGTAATATTTCACTTTTATTATTTTTTATAAAAAACACATTAAAACAAACGAACACAAATGCAAACACTGTTCCTACTTGCGAACGATATGTAAACCAAAAATGAACCCAAGAATGCCCCGGACATGCTAAAAACCATACATACGGAGCACATCCTACTAATAAACAAAATACATATTTCGGTTTTTCCTTGAAAATTCTATATAACAAAAACAACAAAATACAAATGAGCATCATAATCAATATTTTTCCAAACAATGAATTCCAAGCAATTAAGTTTATTGGAAATATTTGCTTTATCTCTTTTGAAATAAGCTCTAATACATCTCTGCCGCTTTTCATATCATACTCAGATGATTGTATTCCATATTTCTTTGTTTCCAAATAAGCATCTAAAATAATATTTTTTCTTAGGATAATTGATGATAAAATCCATTTACTCATCCACAAGCCAAGATATCCTATACACCAAGAAGCACTACACTTTAACAAAAAGACAAACTTGTCTTTTATCTGTTCATTTTCATGTTTAACATCTCTCTTTATCAATAACATATTCATAACTAATGTATATGATGCCATTGGCGTCACTAATAAATCCAAAAAGCTAGTCACTCCACCTACAACGAACATTGTAGCCGATTCATCATAGTCTTTTTTGCAAACAACTATTATACCTATTAATGCTACAAAAAAGCTTCCAAGGAAATTACTTGATGAACATAAAACAATCATATTCACCGACAATAAAGCCATCAAAAGAGAAAATCCAATTTTTTTTCCAAATGTTTTCTCACTAATTCGGCAAGTACAAAAAATCAAAATTATAAATACGGCCTGGTAAATCAATCTAATTTGAGGTAATGTAAAAAACATCAACAATGGACGAATAAACACCTCACTCCCCATCCAATGCCTAGCATAGTCTCTATATGAAACTTTCTCATTTCCATCACTCAAAATTAATTGATTTAATGCTTCCAGAGGATTCATTCCTTTGAAAGACGCTCTATAATCTCCCATCGCTAAATTTAATACATTCTTTTGATTCGAAGCATATGCTACATTTAAATAAATAGCCTCTGAATAATTATCTAAACGTTGTGCTGCACTATCTTTTCCAGAATAAAACATTCTTGGATATACTCCCTCTTCATTTATCTGTTCCATAGAATTCCTTATATTCTTCTGAATTGGTTCATTTGGAAGTATATATATTATTGTTTTCAAAAAAGTAAATACTGCACATAACAAAATAAATAGTACTATGTATTTTTTCAAAAAAGCCGATATTTTTGAGTTTTTCATTTTAATATCCCTTTATTATTCTTTTTATTTTACCTGGTAGAAACATAATGCTTTTCCCAATTTTAAATGTAATTGTATTTTTTACATTCTCTATTGCTTTTTGAATTTCTTGATCAATATTTTGTTTTATACAGTCAGCACTCCACTTCTGCGCGCACCAATCCACAATATATAATTTAAATAGATTCTTTTCTTTTAATTCAAGTCCTTCTACTGCAAATTGTTCCTCTCGAGATAACTTTAAAAATCCGTTTCTTGCTTCTCCTAATACGTTTTTTTGCAATTCGAGTACACTTTCCAAACACAATTCATTTATAAATTTATCATTCAAAAAAAGAACCATATATATATAGCAAGAAAACAATCCATATGAATGTTCAAATGTGGTCCGTGTCGTCATAATAGAATTACTTCTATAACGCCTATTAAAAAATTGATTTGGCATATGTACTACTCTTTTTGCCATTATCATACATTGATATGTATATAAATTATCCTCATGAAGAATTCCGTTTACAAAATGTATGTTATTTTCTTCTAAAAATGACTTTTTTACCATTTGAAGCGGAACACTTGTCCGATAATCCCCATTTTTTTGCATTAAAGATAATAATTCTACTCCTGTATACACACCATTATATTTTGCGCTTCTTATATAATAGTCTATTGCCGCACTAACCGTTCCTTCTAAATCATCATCAACAAAGCTCCGGCCATCAAAGCATATCATATCAAGCGAATCTTTTTCAGCTCTAAAAAACAACTTATAAAGTGCATTTTTATCTAAAATATCATCGCTGTCCATAAAATAAATATATTTTCCATTTGCCAATTCAGCGCCCCTATTACGAGTGACCGAGAGTCCCGAATTTTTCTGTGTATATACTGATATTCTATGGTCTTTACTTGCCGCTTCTAACAACAGTTCCAACGAATTATCCTTTGAACCATCATTAATACATATAATTTCAATTTCATCTAACGTTTGATTCATAATACTATTCAAACATTCTTTCAAATAATTTTCCGTATTATACACTGGTATAACAACTGAAACTTTTGGAATATTTTTTTCTTCATTTTTTAATAAAAGTGTCAACTTATTTTCTTCATAATTTCTATTTCTTTTTTCAATGCATTCTAAAATATACTTAGTTCCTTTGCATTGATACAGATGTTCTAAATTAGAATAAAACGTTTCTTCTTGTTCCAACAAATTCATCCTTGTAAAATGTTCTTGCTGCATCTCTTGATATATTTTCACTTTTGCCTCTTTTGTTTTAACTGAATTTATATTATAAACACATCCAGCTAAAGTAACCTCTATAAAACTTTTCTTTACCTCTTCATAAATTCCTTTTTCATTCAGCGCATCAAACACTTGCTCATATGCTTCAAAAAACATTTCTGGATTTTTACTTTTTACACTTTGAAGATTATTCTTTTGTCCAATTCTATAACTTATTAAAACCTCATCTATATATGTAATTTTATTCGCTAACGCTAACGATAATAATACAAAAAAAGCATCATTTGTATGCTGCAATTCCTGAAACTGCAATTTTTCTCTTTCAATAAATTTTCTACTATATAATTTTGTCCATGGACACGGTGTCGTAATATTAAATATCTTTTCCGGTATATCCTTTCGTGAAAATACTGACTTATCTCCTATATACTCTTTCCGCAAAAAATCCGGTCTTTCTTTATGTTCTCCATTATCTACATTAAAACACTCCCCTCCAAACAAAACTATATCTGCATTTACTTTTTTCCCTTGTTTATATGTTTTTTCCAATAGTCCTCTTTCAAACAAATCGTCCGAATCAAGGAATATAACAAATTCTCCATTTGCTTGTTTCAATCCATTATTTCTTGCAACTCCAGCATATAAATTTCTTTGATGTAAAATTTTGATTCTATCGTCTCTTTTTGAATATTCTTCCAAAATTTCCAATGAACGATCCGTCGAACCATCATCTACACAAATAATTTCTATTTCTTTTAATGTCTGACATATTAAGCATTCAATAGCTTCTTCTAAATATGTTTCTGCATTATATACTGGCATTATAACCGAAACTTTAATTTCACTCATTTGTATTCCTCATTAAATGTTATTTTTTAGGACTTTTTTCGGCTCCATAAAGCCAATTTAATACAGCGCGGTATATATAGCAGATATTTTCCAACTCGAAATGTTATTGAATTTTTTATTGCTTTTATTTCATTTTCCAATCTCTCATCTTCTTTTCTTTGCTTTTCTTTTAACAAAATCACTTCGTCCCTAAATCTTCTATAAAACGGATATCCATACTTCTCTTTTCTATCTATTTCTAAACAATCATACACTCGTCTGATCCACTCTTCAATTTCTGTCTCACCCTCTATAATTCCACAACAAATTATCTCTCCAAACTCCTCCGTCATCCGAAACCACGTCAAATCAACTAGTCTTTCCAGATGATTTCTAACTGCCATATCCATATCCATATAGATACCCTTCAACAGCGCTATCCGTTTTTCTCTTGTCCATTTCAAATCTCTATGACCATAACGATATCGATACACCACTTTCTTTACCGCATAAAACTTTTCGGCAGTAATCATCGCTTTTACAAAAAATGGAGGATCCTGAAATCGAATCAATTTAGGGAAATACAACTGATGTTCTAATATAAATTCCCGATTATATAAAAATCTATGATACCCAAAATCAAATTGCCAATCCCTGTATTCAATTACACCCTCTTTTTGAAATACATATCCAAAATACTGTTCTGGAAATTCTGTTCTGACCTCTCCCGTCCTGTCATTGTATTCACTAAACTCCCCGCCACATATCTGACACCCACTATTTTCCGCTTTTTCAAAAAGGACTTCCAGAATATCCTTTTCTGGATACCAGTCATCTGGATCCATAAAAATCAGATATTTACCGGAAGCCTTTTTAATTCCGTTATTCCTTGCTGTCGAAACTCCCTGATTTTCCTGACGGATCGGTAAAATTCTGGCATCTGCTTTCGCATATTCTGCCAGAATTTCCCATGATCGATCCGTTGAACCATCATCAATACATACTACCTCTATCTCTTTTAAAGTCTGGCTCAAAATACTGTCCAGGCACTCTTTCAGATATAATTCCATATTATAAATAGGAACAATTATTGATACTTTCGTCATATGCTCTCCAATCATTTCTATTTTCTTTGTTCCATATATGCATCACATACAGTCTCTACTTCGCCAGCCATTTTAAGCACCCCATGATCCAACCACGCTGCATGATCACAAAGTTTTTTCACTGTCTCTATATTATGTGACACAAATAATAAGGTTGTTCCACCCTCCAGCATGTGACTCATGCGTTCCATACATTTCTGTTGGAAAAGGAAATCACCTACTGCCAGAATTTCATCAACAATTAAAATCTCCGGCTTAACCATCGTTGCAATCGAAAAGCCAAGTCTGGCAGACATACCGGATGAAAAATTTTTAATTGGAGTATCAAGGAAATCATGCAATTCTGCAAAATCCACAATTTCATCAAAATGCTCTTCCATAAATTTCTTCGAATGTCCTAAAACAGTTCCATTCAAATAAATATTTTCACGAGCTGTTAAATTCGGATCAAATCCTGCTCCTAACTCAATCAGAGGCGCAATCTCTCCATTTACGGTAATACTCCCTTTATATGGCTTTAAAATTCCACTAATTGCCTTTAAAAGTGTTGATTTTCCAGAACCGTTCACGCCAATGAGCGCCCACGCTTCACCTCGTTTTACTTTAAAAGAGACATCTTTTACTGCCAGAAATTCCTGAAATATCAGTTCTTTTTTTATCAGCTTAATAATGTATTCCTTCAGGTTATCAACCTTTTCACTCGCCATATTAAAACGTATGGTTACGTGATCTATTTCGATTGCATAATCTTCCATTTCAGCACCTGTTCCTTAAATATATAAAATAAAGTCATCCTGTTTTCGCTTAAACATTAAGACTCCAAGCACCAGCATCACAAATGCTATCAACCAGCCGCCCCAGAAAACACGTGGTCCCGGAAAACGACCATAATAAACTAAATCTCTAAACTGCGCCACATAATAATATAACGGGTTCAATCCCTTTACGATAAAGGCAACACTGCCTGGTAAGGACTCCACCGGATAAAAAATCGGTGTTAAGTACATCCATGCTGTAATAATTGCCTGGTAGATATACTGCACATCTCTAAAAAAGACATTGAACTCTGCTAAAAAGAATCCCAAACCACAACAAAAGATATATATTTGAATTACTACAATTGGGAACAAGAAAAAGGTCCAATATATATGTGCTCTTGTGGCAAGCATAACAATAAATAATGCTCCAAACGAAAATAGCAAATCCACCATACAGCTCGTCACCTTCGATAAGGTAAAAATGTATTTTGGCACATACGTTTTTTTCAAAAGCGCCGCATTGCCCGTAACAGAGGTCATCGCCTGGTTTGTCGATGTAGACATAAAATCAAACAACATCTTCCCCGTAAACAAATACACCGGGAAATTTTCAATATTCCGGCTGAACATCGTCGAAAACACAATCGTCATAATAATCATGACAAACAACGGATTCAGCACACTCCACAGATATCCCAGAAAGCTGCGTCGATATTTTAGTTTTATGTCACGGCTTACCAGCTGTATCAGAAGATCTTTGTATTTCATAAAAACATTGATCCGGTCAATCCAAGCCCTCATTTTTTGGTTCCTTTCTCTATCTCCAAATACTGTTTCCATGCATCCATGCATGTGAATTTTTGAATCTCATTCCGGTATTTCTCGGCTGCTGATTTATGTTTTTTCATCAACCTCCATGCGTCACGGTAAAGTCCACAAGCCAGCCACATCTGTTTCCAGTCTTTCTTTGCCAGAACGGCTTTTCCCGAAAACGGCTCAAACAACACAACTTTTTTCTTCCGGAATGCCTGGAACGGAGATTCAACTGGCGATAAAGCGATTATTTTTTTATCCGCAGGAAGCAGCCAGCCATTGAATGTGGCTTTTTTTACCAGATTTGCCGCTTTTCTCGCCGGGCCGAAATATTCGTTTACCGTTTTCACTTCATAGGAATCCCGATAGTCTTCCGCATATTGTTTAATCCGACGATAGTCTTCTTCCCCTAATTCTTCCTTCAGATTTTCAATCGGTTTCATTGCAACCTGCTCTCGAAGCCAGTTATTCAACTTTTCTGCATCCGTTTTAGATAACCATTCCGGTCCACGGCAGAAATCATAGAATGCCTGATATGCCAATCGCATTTCTCCGTAGCGGAATTCAATGATATCCACTGTAATACGTTTCCAAATCCATTTAAGGATCTCTGTTTGACTTCTCTCCTTTTCGATCAAAGCGGTCGTAATTAATGTATTCCGCACATCGTAATACGTATTTACGCCTGTAAAGGTAAGTTCAAACCCTTTATGCCATACGCCAAATCCATTTAAAAAGACGATTCCCGCTTTCTGGTTTCGAATGCCAAATTCGATATCATCATGGTGAAGAAACAGCGGGATCGGCAGATTATCCGGGCGCACAAGATTCAAACTCATGCAGCAGCACCACCAGCCGGAATACGGCGTGTTTTTATGAACTGCTTCACACATATATTTATCCGTACATGTGTGGAAATCTCTTAAATCTGCCAGTGGGAAATCATTCTTTACTACAAATTCTTCAAACCACTCTCCGGCTGCCTGCTGAATATACAGGAAATCCTCCCGCCACAAGCTTCCGCCTAAGGTAATATCCTCCCACTCATCCTTCCGCATCCCCAAAAATCCATACGCCCGCACAAACAGCTCCGGATCCATGACCGCATCGTCATCCATCATCTGTACGTGTGTCAGTCCCAGGCGTTCTTTCTCCTCGATCGCTTCAATCATGCCTCTCGTAAAGCCGCCGGCGCCGCCGACATTTCGGTTTGGAATGATGCGAATTGTATCTGGATGCTGGGCAGCCAGGCGGCTGATTTCTTCGTGTTCCGAGAGTGTTCTCCCATTATCCACCAGCCAATAGCAGAGATTCATCGATGCATTTTCCGGGCGCTCTAAAAAGCGGAGAACACTTTTTAAATTTCGCAGCACATACGGTTCGCGTTTAAATGTACAGACAACCGCCGCGATGCGAACCGACTTTTCCTCCTGACATTTTCCCTCATACCACCCAGACAGCTGCGGTACATCTGATTTGCTGCTTATTCCTGGTTTTACTGAAAACCAGAATACACCTTTATCCGTCTCCTGATACGGAAATTCCAATGTCAGCGGCTCCGGCTGTCCGCTCAATTCGATTTCACGGATCATGGTTTCGTCATGTATCAGCCGGACTGCCTGGCAATCGCCCACTTCCAGATGCAGCGTCAGTGTTTCCTGATTTGTATATTTTTTTCTTTTTTCTATATAAAAGAGATTGAAATAGCCATTGAAATCAATCCACTCACCATTCCGGTGGAAATACAGCTCTTCTTCCCTGCAAATGTCCGGTTCTGGGAACCGTATATTCTGTAATCTCATCCGCTCTTCTCCTTCTTTTGTTTCGTCAGAACTGGCGTTTCTGATGTTTCAGCACCCAAACCGCCGCCCCATACAACCGATACCGGCTCATCCGGAGCGCCTTTACCGCCTTATTCCGGTTTGCATGATAAATTCCCGGATATTTTTCCAATAATTCCTTGTCAAACCGAACCAGCTGATTTCTCACCTTTTTATCCGCCGGAAGGCTCAAAAGGATCTTGACTCTTCCTGCCGCCACGCGGGCGATTCCGCTCTCAATATAGCGCAGTTTTTCTTCAGAGCAGGCAATCTCTCCATTCCGGCATTTCTGATAAAATGCACACAGGGATTCCAGCACCCGGTCGTAATTTTTCTTGTTCTGCACCATTTTTTCCGGGCTGACACTCTGACCTACACGTCCAATCCGGTACTGGTAGACAAAATCCGGCAGAAAGGACACGGTCCGCACCCACGGAATCGGATACAGGATGTATTCCGCATCGACGTAATAACAATGTTCGTCGATCGAAAGCGGCATCTGTCTCAAAATCTCTGTCCGCCAGGTAATCCCATGCATTTTCATATAAACCTGATCAGCGATACCATCCAAAACGTATGATTTTCCGTATTTCACGCCCTTGAATGGCTCTTTCATCTCCGCCTTACTCGGAAAAGAGGATTCCTCCCCGCTTCCATTGTCAAACCGCCAGTAAAAGCCGCTGACCACCGCATCATCGTTGGTATGCGCCAATGCATCTAATAAATTTGAAAATGCCTCCGGCTCGACCCAGTCGTCGGCATCGACAATCTTTAGATACCGGCCGCGCGCCTCCCGGACGCCGCAATTAATGCCAGAACCGTGACCGCCGTTTTCTTTATGAATCACACGGACTGTATCGGGATAGATTTTTGCATATTGATCTGCAATTTTTCCGGTGTGATCTGTCGAACCATCGTCTACCACCAACACTTCCAGGCACGACTGCCCATTTTCCTGGTATCTCGCATCCGGTTCTGTCTCTCCTTTCTCCATGTCTGAAATTTCAGGTTTTTCAAGAACTAGACGTTTGTTTGTACATTCGTCACAGAGAGAGTCCAATGTGTATTTAATATATTTTTCCGCGTTATACGCCGGGATGACGACTGTCAGAAGCGTTTCCATTGTCCGCCACTCCTTCCGTACTTTCTTTTAACATCATGATCTTCGGTGTCATCAGCATCAGCTTCAGATCCAGAAGCAGAGAATAATTCCGTATGTAGGTCAGATCCAGTTTCAGCTTGTCATAGGAAGTCGTATTGTATTTCCCGTAAACCTGTGCATAACCAGTCAGTCCCGCTTTCATTTTCAGGCGGTAGCAAAATTCCGGGATCTCTTCCTCTATCTCCTCCGCCAGCTCCGGACGTTCCGGGCGCGGTCCCACGATCGACATCTCGCCTTTCCAGATATTAAAAAGCTGCGGAAGCTCGTCCAGACGGGTTCTGCGGAGGAAGTGTCCGACCGGCAGAATCCGGTCATCATTTTCAGCCGCCAGTCTGGCGCCTGTTTTCGCCTCTGCGTTCTGGATCATCGTCCGGAATTTACAGATCTGAAACTCTTTCCTACCCTCGGTCAGCCTCGTCTGCTTATAAAACACAGGTCCCCGGTCGGTCAGATAGATTGACAGCGCCACCAGCAGAAAAAATGGCGATAAAACAACGATTCCCAATCCTGAAAAGAATAGGTCAATCGCCCGTTTCACAAACCGCTGTCCCCCGGAAATGCCCTCATTTCTTGACAGAAGAAGCGGACTGTCGAAAATATCCAGTTCTTCCGAGGTCCGGAGCAAAATATCCGACAGTTTCGGCACTGTATAGGTGCGGATGTCCTTTTCAAAGCATTTTTTCAAGAGTGCATTTCGCTCCTTGGCTGGAATATCGCCGATAATCAAGGCGTCAAATGTCCCTGCTTCCCGGATGATCGCCTCCATTCCTGCCCGGATATGAATCGCTTTCGCCAGGTAATATTTATCCTCGCGCGAATTGATTTTTTCCATCAGATGAAATGCCGGACGATCGCCGCATACCAGAAGCATTCTTCTCGGCGGAAACAGCAGCCGGTACAGCCGCTGAAATAAATATGTCCAGACGATCGCCGCCAGAAGCTGTACCAGCATCATCGCCAGCAAAGTCCGCGGATCGTGAAATTTCTTATCCAGCAATGAGATTTGTATATAGGTAATAATATTTAAAAGCCCGATCGACAGTATCTGGGAGCAAAGCAGGTTTCCCTTTTTCAGATATCCGATCCGGAATCCCCCATATGTATATAGGAAGAAAAACAAAATTCCTGCATACAGGGCGATCATCAGCCAGTTTCCTCTTCTCCAAAATGGAAATTCAATTAATTTATTGAAATAACCGTTCCAGACGCATCCATAAATTCCCGTCAGGACAGCCATCAAAATGACCGCGCCTCCCATTCGGAACAGCCTCTTGAATGGTTCGTATTGTCTCAAAATCGTATCCTCTCGCAACTGTCTGCTTTCTCACAGGCAAACTCCGCGTACAAATGTACGGTTCTTACCAAACAGTTACTTTCTTTCATCTTTTTTTATCCTGAACTATCAGGCGTGCATTCTTTCCCGCAACTTTTTCTGATACAAATAGCCGCGAATCCCAACCGGCAGTATGCTTGCCGCCACACGCACAGCACAGTTACTTATATATTCAGGAAATGTCAAAAATCCACTTTTATAAAAATGGGTCTGCAGACGTATATTTTCTCTCGCATACGCCAGACCGCCGCGCCGCTGCATCATGCCATTTCCCGTTCTCGCGTATACCAGCACATCCGGCAGATTTTCCGCCCGATAACCAGCCTGCAGCATCCGCACCCATAGTTCGTAATCTTCGGCACCCTTCACGGCACGATAATTGCCAACCGCTAAAACAGCGTCCCGCCGCATCATAACCGCCATGTGGTTCATCGGGTTGCGCTTGCGGGCAAATATAAGAATCTCCTCATAACCGCACGGCAGCGTCCGGGTACCGGTGATACAACAATCTTCTGGAATCTCCACCGGCTCTTTCGGTGTATCTATCGTCCACTGCATATTTGCTGCTTTTTCCAGCGAATCCATCTCAAACTCGGCAATCGCCCCGCTCGCCAGCGCCAGCGCTGGGTTGCCTCGGAACTGCACCAGCTGCTTTTCACATCGTTCCGGACAGGCGATATCGTCGCTGTCCATGCGGGCAATCAGATTATTTCGGCAGCTTTCCACCCCTGCTGCCAGTGCCGGTCCTATGCCGCGATTTTCCGGCAGACGCACGATTTTCACCTGTTCGGACCATGTTTCTTCTAATTTTCTGATTACTGCATCGAGTTCTTCCGTCAGCGGACCATCGCAGACCAGGACAAACTCATCCGGGGAAACACTCTGTTTCATCATGCTGAGCGCCGCCCGGTAAAAATAGAACGGATTTTCCTTTCGGTAAACAGGCATCAGAACGGAATACTTCATATCTATACTTCTCATATGCCTGCCACCTGCTCCCGGTTTTCATCGCCTTTTACACGGATCGCCAGTTCGACCCGCCGTGCTGCTCCCAGCATCGGTATCTCCAGCGTCACAACCCGTTTTCGGATTCGTTTCCGCACAATCTGTCCCAGCGACTCTCCCAATATGCCTTCCGCCGACACGAGCTCTCCCGCCTCGTTTACCTGTACGAGAAATCGTCTTACCGTATGCTGCGGATCCTCTCGAAGCAGACGTTTCAGGAAATCTTCCTCCGCCTTTTCCAACGGTACTGCCTTCTCATCGAGCGGAAGCTTCGCAGAACCAGCCAAAATTCCTATCTTCTGTTCCAGTTCTCCCGCATCATCCGTATCCACAAAGATATATCCCGGAAACATCGGCTCCACACCGATGTGATAAATCCCGCCCATCCGCCAGGACCGTTCTTTAGACAGCACAAAACAGGGCTTATCCGACTCTCCCGAATAAACCCGGTTCAATTTCTCTGCCATCTCAGCTTCTCTTCCTGTAGGCGTTTGTACTGCGTACCACATACCGAGCTTCTTCCTCTCGTTTTTACAGTTTTCGCAGAATACCTAGTTCTGCGAAATTTGGAGGAAATTTCAGAGACACAAAAGGAGTTTTATTTTGATAATATTGATTTTTAAATAGTATTAATCGGAAATTTGGTAAATAATTGATCAGAAATGCGTATCTTAATAATTTCATAATAGATTCTTGGGAGAAACTTCTATTGAATTCGCTCTAAAAGCATAGTATAATGAACAAAGATTTCGCAGAACTAGGTATTCTGCGAAATCTTTATTGTTTGATTTATTTTGCAATACCATACAGTATATATACACATTATCTTTATGCTCAAATTGTGTATAATTGCCCTTACTTAGTTTTTTAACATACAAAAAGCAGAGATGGATCTTTTTATGATTTCATCTCTGCTTCCCAATTTTCTTATTCTTTTATGTCCTACCGAATTTTCTGATAGAGCCGTATATCCCTTAATACCGTTATCTTAGATACTTACTTTTTCTTCACCATACACCGTTTCTTAAAAAACGAAATGCCATAGCAGAGTACCTGATCGTAGTCATCCTCATACTCCTTCGCATACATTCTGTCATCAATCTGCCACAGAGCTGTATCGCACTCACTTTCTAATTTTTCCAGATTTTTCGTATACTTTGCCTCAAAGACTGCAACCCGTGCATTGATGGAATCGTAGACGACCACATCACTGCGCCCCTCTCCATGCTCCTTATTGGAATCCACCATATACCCAGCACCGGTAAAGATTCCAGCGAGAAAAGCATGGTAAAAATCTTCCCGATAATCATGGTAACTGATCGTGCGCCGCAGCAAAGCATTCATCTCTCTTGTAATGCCCTCGCTGTCACCGTTCCAGACCGCATCAAACAGGGCATTCCGATCACATTTCCTGGTGCTGTTATCGAACCATTTGATAACGATCGTTTCAAAGATCTCTTTAATTTCCGCATTCGGAATCATAAGGGCAGACATGCCATCTGGTAGTTCATCCTTATAATCAGCTCTGTGCGCTTTCGTTAAGTATCTTGTCAGATACAACATGCTCTGTTTTTTATCGCTTATTTCAAATATAATAATTATTTCTGTCTCGCCTTAAACGCCCGGTCAATCTCCCGCTTCGCGTCCTTTTTCGCCAGATCGTCTCTCTTATCATACAGCTTCTTACCGCGTGCCAGACCAATCTCTACTTTTACGAGACTTCCCTTAAAATACACCTGCAGCGGCACCAGCGTATATCCTTTTTCTTTGATCTTTGACATCAGGCGGCGGATCTCCAGTTTGTGGAGAAGGAGTTTCCGCACACGCAGCGGATCTTTGTTAAAGATATTTCCCTTCTCATATGGGCTGATATGCATGCCGAATACATACACCTGACCGTCGCTCTCGATCTTGATAAATGCCTCCTTGATGCTGCATTTACCCATGCGGATCGATTTAACCTCGGTACCGAATAACTCGATCCCGGCTTCGAATTTATCATCGATAAAATAATCATGGTAGGCTTTCTTATTGTTCGCCACCATCTTGATTCCTGCTCCCATTTTAATTCCTCTTTCCCTCTCTACTTTTTACATCTTATTTTACAATCTTCTACTTCCAGTACACCGCCGGCATAAAATCAATCGTCCTCGCATACCGGTCGCACGCAGTCACGCGGACGCGGATAGTCTGACCGAGTTTGTACGTCTTTCTCGTCATCTCTCCGACCAGCTCATAGTGTGCTTCGTCAAATACGAAATAGTCGCCACGCAGTTCATTGACATGAACTAATCCTTCAACCGTGTTCGGCAGCTCGACATAGAAGCCCCAGTTGGTGACACCGGAAATGACTCCCTCGAATTCTTCTCCGATGTAATGTTCCATGTACTGGACTTTCTTCATCTTATCTGTTTCGCGCTCGGCTTCGTCAGCGCGGCGCTCCAGGGCCGAGGTCTGGACTGCCACTTCCGGCAGGATTTTTTCAAAATGGGCGGTTTTTCGCGCATCCATATTGCCATGCAGGCACTCTTTGATGATCCGGTGGATCTGCAGATCCGGGTAACGACGGATCGGGGAGGTGAAATGGGTATAGTATTTCGCCGCCAATCCAAAATGACCGGAGTTCACGGTCGAATATTTCGCCTGTTTCATGGAGCGCAGCGTCAGACGGCTGAGCAATGCCTCCTCCGGCGTGCCCTCGATCTTTTCAAGCAGCTTTTGCAGCTCTTTCGGGTGGACTTCGCCGCCCGGCATCCGCAATGTATATCCAAAGTTGTTGATGAACGTGCCGAGTTTCGCCATCTTCTCCTCATCCGGTTTCTCATGGATTCGGTAGAGGAACGGCATTTCCTGCCAATAATAGTCCTCGGCTACCGTCTCATTTGCCATCAGCATGAAATCCTCGATAAGCTTCGTCGCCGCGTTGCGCTCATACGGCTTGATCTCGATCGGGCGTCCTTTGGCGTCGAGTAAAATCTTGCTCTCTGGAAAGTCGAAGTCAATCGCACCGCGCTCCTGGCGCCTCTTGCGGAGAAGCTGCGAAAGTTCTTTCATTTGCAGGAATAAATCCACAAATTCCTTATATTTCTCCTTTGTCTCTGCATCATCATCCGTGATGATCGCATTGACCGCCGTATACGTCATCCGGCGATCGACGCGGATCAATGTCTCTGCAATCTCATGTCCGATCACGACGCCTTTGTCATTGATCTCCATGATACAGCTCAGCGCCAGGCGATCTTCGCCCTGATTCAGGGAACAGATACCGTTTGAGAGTTTATGCGGCAGCATCGGAATGACGCGGTCGGTCAGATACACGCTCGTTCCGCGCTTTAATGCCTCGCGGTCAAGCGGGCTGCCCTCGCGGACATAATGGGTCACATCCGCGATGTGTACACCGAGCCGGTAACCCTGCTCCGTCTTTTCCAGCGTGATCGCATCGTCGAGATCCTTCGCTTCCTCACCATCGATCGTAACTGTCGGCAGATCGCGCAGATCCTTGCGTCCCGCCTTGTCCTCCTCGCGGACGGCATCCGGGATCTCTTCAAGCTGCGCCATGACCTCCGGCGGAAATTCTTCCGGCAGACCGTATGCTTTCACGATCGATAAAATATCGACTCCCGGATCGTTCATATGTCCGAGAATGCTGGTGATCACGCCCTCCGGCTTCTTATCCGGGCCGTTTCCGTAATCCTTGATCTTCACGATGACCTTATGACCGGTCACTGCGCCCGCGTCACACCCCTGCGGGATGAAAATGTCGCGTGAAATCCGTGGATTGTCCGGGATCACAAAGCCGAAACCGCCGTTTTTCTCATACAGACCGACCAGCTCCTGATTGGCGTGCTCCAGGATCCGCACGATACTTCCCTCGGCTCTGCGTCCGCCGTCGCTCTCCTGCTCAATCACAACCAGCACCTTATCGCCGTGCATCGCGCCCTTTGTTTTTTCACGCGGAACGAACACATCCTGCTCACGTCCCTCGATTGTCACAAAACCGAAACCCTTCGGGTGTCCCGAATAAATACCTGCCTCTGAAAATGTCTCCGGGCGTCCCAGCTTGCCCTTGCGGGACATGCTGATTTTTCCCTCTTCCAGCAGATAATCGATAACCCGCTGCAGCTCCCGGCGCTGTTCCTTCGGAATATTTAAAAGAAGTGCCAGCTCCTTCAGCTTCATCGGCACGTATGCCGGTTCATTCATGACATCCTGAATCATCTTGCAGCGGCGGGTAAACTCCTCCTCGGAAGCGCCAGCATCCTCACGCTCCTTCTTGCCGCGCTTTTCGCGCTTCTTATCCATCTCACGCTCAAACTTTCGATCACGGTCTTTCTTTCCCGCTTTATCCTTTTTCTGGCGCACCGATTCCTCTTTCGGACCTTTCGCACGCTCCGGCTTTTTCTTCTTTTTTCCGTACCTCTCTTCCCACTCGCCGATCAGCCCATCCCCGTCAATCTGGCGCTGTACGCTGCTCTCCCGGCTTTCTCCGGACATTTTCTCTTCCCGCGCTTCTTCTTTCCGCATCGCAAACCGCTGTTCTGCATTCTTCCGGATCGTCTCCAGCATCTCATCCGAGAGCTTCATCTCCGTCTGCTGACGTTTTTCAAACGTCTCTCTTTCTCTCCTGCGATTTTCCGGCATTTTCTGTCCTTCCTCTTTCTGTGAAGCTGCCGCACTCTGCATCTGCGCCTGGCGCTTCTGCTGTTTTGCGTATTTCTGAGCCTCGCTTCTCTTTATTTTTCCCATGATTTTATCAAATATGTTCAAATTTATCTCACTTCTCTTTCTCAATATGAAAAAAAGGCTGCCACGCGACAGCCTCTTAAAGGTTCCTTACAGGAATTTCAAATTCAAAACTAATGCAAGGATCAGCCACAGAATTGCAGCATATTTGGTCAGCTTCTCCAGCTTTCCTTCCATAGAACGGCTTTTATTTCTGCCCCAGTAGCTGTCAGCCATACCGCCGATGGAACCGGACAGACCTGCCGATTTGCCCTCCTGCAGTAGGATTACCGCCGACAGGAATACACAGATAATAATAAATATGATCGTAAGGATCGTCTTGATCATCTTCGCACCTCCTGAATAAACATAGTAATCATAGCATATTTTCGGCGGAAGGACAACTGTTTTTTTCCCGACTTCAACCCAGGAATTTGCCGTATTTAAATGCGAAGCCACGGCAAATTCCGTTTCCGGGCTTGATTTTATCTCCCGTCGTGCGATACAATAGAGTTCTATCACATTTACAATCAGCGAAATCCTTTTTTTCATGGGAACAGCTATTTTTTTATCATAAAACGAGTCAGGAGGGTTCTATTTTGAAAAAATTCACTTCGGCGTTTGGGCGTCTGTTTCTCTCTGCCGTCCTTATTTTTCTGGTGTTCTACACCATGATGCCAGCCATCAATCTGCACGATCAGGATTTCATCGTATTCCTGATTATCTGCATTCTGATTGTACTGGCAGTCAACTTTATGGAAAGCATTCTCATATTCCTGAAAACAGTGCAGCAAAACCGCGGCGTTGAGATCGTGCGCGATCCTGTGACCGGACGGATGGTTCTGCGGCGCAAGTACGCCGACGCCTCCGGCAGTCCGTTTGCCGGTTTTAAGGCGATGGGACGCCCGTGCAAATATGGCACGATCGCGATCGCTGTCCTGATCTTCTTTTCCCTGATCGCCTCGGCGGCGGGCGTCCAGCTTTTTAATGCGTCCCGCTACCGCGATCTGATCACCGTTACCGAGGGCGATTTTGCCTCAGATGTCGCAGAGCTTGGCATGTCGCAGATCCCGGTCGTTGATAAGGACACCGCCTCCCGGCTCGGAAGCAAAAAGCTCGGTGAGATGACCGACCTGGTCTCCCAGTTTGAGATTCAGGAAAATTACACACAGATCAACTACAAGGGGACACCGTACCGCGTGACGCCTTTGCGCTATGCCGACCCGATCAAGTGGCTGTACAACCAGAAGAAGGGACTTCCGGCATACATTGCTGTCAATATGGTCGATCAGAATACCGATCTCGTCTGGCTGTCCTCCGGCATGAAGTATTCCACCAGTGAATATTTCTTCCGCAATATCCACCGCTACATCCGTTTCTGCTACCCGACACGGATGTTTGAGACGGTCTCCTTCGAGATCGACGACGATGGAAACCCATACTGGGTGGCGCCGACCATCGCCTACCGGATCGGCTGGTGGAACGGCAAGGACATCGACGGCGCGATCCTCGTCAATGCTGAGACCGGCGAATCTAAGTGGTACGCCAAGGCGGATGTCCCGCAGTGGATCGACCAGCTCTATGATTCGAACCTCATCATGGAACAGCTCGACGACAACGGCAGATTCCAGAATGGTTATTTAAACTCCATCTTCGGTCAGCGCGGCGTGCGCCGGACGACCTACGGCTACAACTATCTCGCCATCGACGACGATGTGTGGCTGTACACCGGCATGAGCTCTGTAACCTCAGATGAGTCGAACATTGGCTTCGTCCTCGTCAACCTGCGGACGAAAGAAACGAAATTTTACGCCGTTCCGGGCGCCACCGAGCTCGCCGCAATGGATTCCGCGCGCGGACAGGTGCAGCACTTAAATTACAGTGCGACCTTCCCGCTTCTCTTAAATATTTCCGGACGACCGGCATATTTCATTTCCCTGAAAGATGCTGCAGGGCTTGTGAAAATGTATGCGTTCGTCGATGTCGCGCAGTACCAGATCGTCGGCACCGGACAGACGATCGATGAGGCGAAGCGCAATTACCGTGAGACGCTGGGACAGGAGGAAATCGAAGATCCGACTGCAAAGGAACCGACGGCAAGCGAAACTGTCTCCGGCACGGTCGAGGCGATCGAGAATGTCGTCATTTCCGGTAACACCTACTACTATTTCACGCTGACCGATGACCGCACCGACAGCGTCTACACCGCTGCGATCACCGTTTCCGAGCAGCTTCCGTTCGTGCAGGCGGGCGACTCCGTTTCCTTTGAGTGCGTCGAGAATGGTTCTACAAAAGAAGTTATAACCTGGAGGTAAGATAACATTGAAAAGTGAAGATATGATTTTAAAGGCAGCCATCGTGCACATTCTTGATTCTTCGGTGGGAATCCCGGTTCTCTCCGACCAGAGCATGGAGGTCGGACCCGATTTTTCCGACTTCCTGAAAGCGCATATCGAGAAAATAACGGAAAGTGACGATGTCAAGCACTGTACATTTGCAGAAGGATCCGAGGTCAAAGAGCTGCTGCAAAACTGCACCCCGGACAATTTCGTCGAGACGAGCAAACAGCTCGCCGAGCGCCTCTACGACATCATGAATGCGAATATTGACATTCCAGCCGCCGATGTGGCGATGACCGTGTTCGGCTGCAAAGGCAAGGATTATCTGGCATTCTTAAAGATGAACTACAAGACCTCCTACACGCATCAGACCAGGGAAACGGACGGCGGCAACAGCAACGAGATCATTTTACAGCGCGCACTGCTTCCGGGACAGGGACAGCGCCTCTCCGAGGCGTTTGTCCTCGATCTCTCCGACGGCTCCCTGATTCTGGCTGAGAAAAAATATGAGGTCAACGGCGAAAAATGCTTCTATTTCTCCGAGCTCTTCCTCGAATGCCGCGCCCCGCTCTCCCAGAAATCCAAGCTCGACATCGTCACCCGCGCCGTCGATCAGGTTGCCAAAAAATATTACGGCGACGAGGATGCACAGAAAAAGATGAAAATCAAAGACATTATCTGTAATGAATTGGAGGAACAGGGCGAAATCAAGGTGTCTGAACTGCGCGAAAAAGTATTTCCCGGCAGCCCGGAGATGCTAGAGGAGCTGGATGAAAAACTCGACCGCTACAACCTCTCCTACGAGACGGTCGCGCCGAAAAATGAGCAGACGATCAAGAAATTCCAGAAACAGAAGCTGTACACTGACACCGGCATCGAGATCACGATCCCGATGGAAGAATACAGAAATCCCGACCATGTGGAGTTTATCACCAACATGGACGGGACAATCTCAGTGTTGATTAAAAATATTGGGATGCTGAGCAGTAAATAGCATCTCACACAAAATTTATTTATCGGCTGATTCAAACGATTGCGATACATAATAACAGAAACATCCATCAGTCATGCCGCTGATCAAATCTTGTATACACCTCACAGAACCGCGCCGCAAACGACGGCTCGCGTCCACCCGCATACAGATGAGAAACATCCCCAAAACTGCTCATGCGGAAGGATGCGACGCCGGAGCGGCGCTCTTCTGTACAGAGCACCGTCACCGACGACGGCGCCGCACAGGTTCCGTGCCAGAGCTGCATCGGAGAGATATTTAAGAGATGGGAAAGCAGGACGCACTCGACGCCAAAATGACAGAATAAAACAATCGTGTCCTCATTCGGTGCCACGGCCCGGTAAAACAATCCATTTCTCACATATCCGTGCCGTCTGAGCAGCCGGTCAAGCTCTCCAATCACCCAGTCGTACTCTTCTTTTACATGGGCGTTCTGAAAGACTTCTGTTTCATGCCAGTGATCCTTATCAAAATACTTCGGCTCCGCCATCCACGCATCCGGCAGCCAGTCCCAGACACAGTGCCCGGAATCCTTCCCCGGATGTACCGCCTGCGGGGCAAATTCACGCAGCCAGCTGCAGGTTTCTGCCGTGCGGCAGGCTTTTTTTAAGGTCAGGGACGCCGTGTCCTTCGCACGCCCCAGCGGCGATACATAATAAGCCGCCACCGGAATCGGCGCCAGACGGTCTGCCAGAAGCTTTGCTTCCTCCCAGCCAGCCGGGGTCAGGGAATCAATTGAGTAATCAGGATCCGCATGGCGGACAATCAGAAGGCGCATAGGAAAACTCCTTTCGTAAAGAAATGTTACAAAACCAAAAAGCGCGGTGCTCATGACCAGGGGATGTATCTGGGCGCGGGCAAAATCAGAGCATCTTCCGATACTCCTGCTTCCACCCATTTAAAAGTTCTCCCGCACTCTCCATCCGCCGGACCGGATTGCGGTCAAACATCGTTTCGACCATGCGGACATTCCCGCACTTCTCCGCGGTCTGGTTCGCCTCGTCGAGTTCCCGTTTCCAGATCTTCTTCTGTTCCGGCGTCATCGCAGCCGCATGGCGCTCCTTAAGCTCCAGTTTCGGGTCAATCAAGGCAAGCTGGTACAGGTGCTTCAGCATCTCCGGGCTCTTGTCGAAATTGTACGCCATTTCATAAGCAGTAAACGCTTTCTCAAACCAGAAAATCCCGGCATACGCCGCCCCGATATTGTTCCAGATCTTCGCAGTAAATTCGTCCGTCAGCGATTTGACCCGCCAGTCCTCCAGAATCCGGTTGTAGTAATAGATCGCCGTCCCAAACTGCCGCAGGCGGAAATAGTAATCCGCCATCTCCTTCCGGAACTCCGCCGCATTCATTTTGCGAAATGCCGCCAATTTCTGGCGGTATGCCGCAATCTCCTTTGCCGTATAATAACAGCACTCCTGCAGAATCACGATCGGCAGCTCGTCCTGGCTCTCGCCGCTCCGCTGCCATGCCTCCAGTTTGCCTGCCAGAAACGAAAGTCCCAGCTCCGAACGGATAAACTCAATCAGGCGGTCATCCACAAATCCATCCAGCACCAGAAGCGGATTCTGATAAATGACATAACACAGCTCCTGCGACGATGCGATATGGACGCCCAGCCGTTCTATGTAAAAAGGATGTCGAACCGGCTCCTGCCGGCAAAGTATCAGACTCATAATGAAACCTCTTGTTTAATCATCCGGTTTGTCGCCGGAAATAATTCTCCAAATCCCAAATCACGTATCATGACGATCATCGTGTCTTCCCCGGTAAATCCAAATGCCATCTCGATCCGGGTCGTCCGGTCCGGGCGTTTCGGGAATCCCTCAAGCGGAATCTTCACCGTCTTCTTTTTGCGCGGTTCCAGCGGCTGGAGTGAAAATTCCACCTCCGGCGTGCCCGACACAATAAATTCCGCCGTCATTTTCGTCTCATACCAGCTGTCCCCGGCGGATGCCAGCACCAGCTGTCCCTCTTTCTCACGCTCCTGAATCTTTAAGGAAACCGTTGTTTTCAGCCGCCCCTCACAGATACAGGTAAAATGGTACGCACTCTGTGCCTCACAGAGATCTTCCGAGCGGATCAGCGCCCCTCGGGTAAATACATCCATCTCCGCAAATACACGGCGCCGTTTGCAGATCTGCTGCATAAAATCTGACGCCCAGTCCGTCTGTGCAAATCCCCTGCCGGTCAGGATGATCGCTGAAAACAGGCGCTTCTGCAGCAGCCGTTCCGCACAGGAGGAAAGAATCCGGTCTGCCATCTGGATGCCCGCGTCGCTGTCCAGCACATTTAAGTGGAATGACTCCTCCAGTTCCTCCTGATCCGCGACCACCTGCATCTGGCGCAACCCGCGCTGCACTCTCAATTCATAATAATGAAGACCATTCTCCGAAAGTTCAAACATTCCCACCTGGTTGCTCCAGACTTCCCGTTTCTGGCTCATCACGTAATATACAAAGCTCTCCGCGTGACTGATCACATGCACCCGGCTCCGGTCGATTTCCAGAAAATCGGCACAGTACATCAGGCAGTCCACCAGCTTTACCTCAAGCTTTGGCACCGTGATTACCAGGTTTTCTATCTCTTCTTTTCCGGACGCCTGTCTGGGAATCGCAAGCACCTGCTTCAGGAACATTTTCAGCAGATATAAGCCCTCGTAGCGGACACCGTCGATCGTGGCGGTGCCGTCCTTCATCGCCAGGGAAAGCAGCTTATCTTCCACTACCATGCCCTCTAACGCGCCCCCGGCACTCTCCTCTGCCACCCGCCAGACGTCCGAATCCGGTTCTTTTCCGATCCGGGTCGGAACCGACCAGATCGTCTCCTGCCCCTGACAGGATATATGTGTGCATGAATCACACAGATCCATGCCAATTATAAGTCCATTCATCTATCGTTTGTCCGTCTGTCCCTTTCCTCAGGCGATCGGGAAAAGTGCGCTTACCGCCGCATCTCTCTTCTGGTACTCCCGCATCTTTTCCCGAAGCGCCGTCTCGTTATTTACTTTTAAAGAAAGACTCATCTCATTGAGCGCCGCAAACCGGCTTTCCCGGCTGCGTCCCGGAATCTCCCGGCAGGAAATCTCTCCCTTTTCTTTCGTTTTCCGGACGCCGTCCTCTTCCTCTTCGATCTGATATTCCAGCGTCTCGCCCTCAAAAATCACCTTTTCACGAATGTAAATATCCCGGTAAACGAGACGCATTTCCTCATAGTGGAACTCTTCCTCCTGCGGCAGAATCCGCAGCCGCAGATACGGGCGCACCGCCCGGTTTCCGTGATACTCGATGATTTCTTTATCTAAAATATTGCCCGGGATATGGATAAACCGCGCCAGATCCTTAAAATAGGCAAAAATCATGCCCGCATCTAAAAGCACATCCACCACCGACTGGCACAGGCGCCGCTGTTCCTCCGAAAGCTCCGGCAGCGTCGCATAATACTTTGTCAGCGCCAGCAGATAAATATCCGGGATCCGCTCCCGATCAGAGCTTCCCTGCACAGCACCCTCCAAAAATGCGAACACCTTGTCGTCCGTCGGACGGTTTTCCAGAAAATATTCCACGCTCTTGACCGTGAAATACGCGCGCACGATATTTTCCCCTGTTTTCTTGCGTGACGCATAAAGCTCGAACACCCGGTCTAACTTTGCTGTATTGCCGGTAAAGAGCATCTGCGCCACCAGCCGTTCCTCCAGATCGTACGTCTCCACCCGGAGCCGCAGTCCCTGCATCAGGACGCGGTACATCTGATCCACCGTACCGTTGAAATGTTCGCAGAGATAATCGAGAATCACACTGTCCGGCTTCTCGTGTTCAAAGACATACCAGGTCAGATAAAGCAGGTGGTCATCCCGGTCAAAGAGATTTTGAAGCAGCATTCTCCCGCAAAGCCGCAGCAGCAGATTGACCGGCAGACCTTCCAGACCATACCGGCACACCATCTCATACGCCTCGCTGAAATGCCCGCACCGGATCAGCGTCCCGCAGACGCCGTTTCTCTCATCCCGCGTCAGCTGGTCCTTGTCAAGGCTCAGAAGGTAGGAAACACTTCCATCCTTTTTCGCATCCTCAATCCCATCCGCCATCCTCTTATAATACCGCACGATCGCTGACAGCACCTTTGCCCTAAACAGCGGGTGCAGCTCCATCTTCTGATCCGCGTGCTCCAAAAGGATCGCATCGTCCCCGGTCAGCACCTCCTTGCGGCAGGCTTTTGCACACGCATTCATAAAGAGGAACGGATGCATCGGATTCATTTCAAAACAGGTCTGTAAAAGTTCCTCCATATCCGTAAATACCGGCTGGATGGCGCAATTTACCCGCGCATACCGCGTCTCATTTTCATCCTGGAATAGAACCAGATCGCGCTCCGAAAACAGCGGCACATACGCCGTGCCCTCGTTCAGCACATACGCGTCCTCCGTCATCTGCTCCTCATGGCGCACCACCACGTATTTCATCGCCGGTTCCCGGCATTCTACCCGGCAGGATTTCAAAATCCCCGGCAGGACACGCGCCATCTGCGTATCGATCAGTTCCGGATAGATCAATTTCCGGTACAGGACCGCCAGGGCACCGTCTATCCGTTCCTTGAAAAGCTGATCCACCGCAAACTCTTCCATCGCCCGCTCGTACATCCGGTAAATATCCGAATCCGGCGTTCCATATGTAAGAAGGTTCGCATAAAGCTTCGCCAGTGACCCCGCATCCAAATTTGCCGAATACGAAAAGTATAAAAATACCTCACGCGACATCAGGCGGTCATAATTCTCCGGCATCGCATATAAATAATATTCATACAGGCGCGTCAGACTCAAATCTGCCTCCAGCGCCCGGCTATACCATTCAAAACAGGCTGTCTCCCGGCAGTCTCCCCGGATCAGCATTGCACAGAGCGCCTCCAGAATCTCCGTCTCCGGATACAGCCCGTAAAGTTCCGTCAAAAGGCGTCTGTAAAACTCCCGGTACGAACGGGACGCACGCATCACCCGGACCGCCGCCAGTGCCAGCTCGCGGCTGATAATTTTCCGGCGTGCCCCATAGTACAGGGCATGAAGCTCAAAATTGCCCGCATTGTCTAAAAGGATCGGATCACTCTCCAGAAGTTTCAGTCCCGCCGCATAGAGGAATGGGCTGTGACAGCCATCCTTAAACTCCTGCTCCATGCTGATCAGCACCGTAACCGGATTTTTCTGCAATTCCTCATCCAGACGCAGAAGCATCAGATAATAAAACAGGCTGCTGCCCGTCTCCTCCGACGCATACTGCTGCAACAGGCGGATCAAAGTGTCCTTCTGCTCGGCATTGCCGGTCAGCGTCACGTACAGATAGCGGTACAGGCAGTTAAGCTTCCGGTCGCCCGATATTTTAAGCGCCGCTGAATCCTGCAGCTCCTTTAAAATCGTCTGCGCTTTCTCGCGCCGATCAGTCAAAAGGTATAATTCCGCCTGCAAAAGCCGCAGTCCCGCGTCATAGTGCGTCATTTTCATCAGATCCAGCTCCCGCTGCATCTGGTGAACCGCCTCCGTGCCGCCGATCCCATTTTCATACGCCAGACGGGCAGTCAGATAATTTCCAAGCTCTTTCTGGAATGACATATGTGCCCGGTCGCATCCGCCCGCATCGGCAGCCGATGCCTCGATCGGGATCCGCACGGTTTCTCTGGCAGTGTGAATCAGGACGGCACCGAAATTCTTTCCGGCATGCAGCCGTTCCGCCAGAATCCGTACCGGAAGACGGAGCAGACCATCTTCAAAATCCGCCTGCGTCGCACTCTTCTTTGGCAAATGGAGGAACTCGCCGTCTGCCGTCACCTCCAGGTACACACTGCCCCAGTTATCCATCCGGATCTCGATCGTGTCCTCGGCATTCTCAGCCAGCTCGGCATATACGCGCGCCCTGCCCGGAATCGTCAGACCGACCGGCTTTTTCACGCCCAGTCCAACCAGAAATTCTTCCATAAAATTTGCCCGGCTGCCGTGCCCCTTCAGGCCGTCATAGAGTGCGCGCACATGCATATCCTGCATAAACGGCACTTCCACAAAATCCGGGTACTCCAAAAGCCGGAGCGCCGTCTCCATATCATTTTCCGCGATGTGCAGAAAATCTTCCGCCGTTTTCAGATCACCTAAAGTCTTCCCGGCGTCTGCCACCTCGACGTGAAACTCATACGGAATCTCCTCTTCCCCGCAGTTTGTCACCAGATAAAAAGAACCTGTGATCGTGTCGCCTGCCGTCAGGAACGAAGTGTCCACTTCATATACGATCCGGCACCGGAGTCCGCCAAACGAATTGTTATCCCCCGGAATCCGCACCCGCAGGTTTGAGGAATACACAAATCCCTTCACACTTAATCCATTTTCGCTCCCGATCCATAAATTTCTCTGCATCAGGGTATTCATCCGCAGCGTCTCGTCTATCTTTTCAGGCGACCAGGTCATCTTCGGCTGTTCCGAATCGATGATTCCCTTCGCCAGCCGGTTAATTCTCTCTTTCATTCCTATCACCTGCCGTTTCATTATCCTGTCCCGGTAACTGCTTTGTCTTCCCACAGTTCCGTCGGTTCGAAATCTCGTACCTTATATCATACCATATTTTGTCTGCATTTACATCAGGGAATTGGAGAATTTCGCTGATTGCCCATCCGGCATTTTTATAGAAACAAGCGCTATCCTGCCTGCCGGGCAAAAATTTGATGGTTCCGCCCGGTATGTAAAATAGCGCCTGTTTCCAGTTTTCAATCGTTTTCTAATTTTTCTTAATTTCCTAATCCCAGTCGCCCACATACAGGCGTGTGCCAGTCTGCCAAACTGTTGGTTCATAGATCGTCCAAATTGGATATGGATATGCTTTTCCTTGCAGAGAATCATCTATTGCGATCGTCTGATCAACGCCATTGGTGCCTGTTTTGGACGACAGGTCAGCGGCACCTGTCCTGGTAATACTAGAATAGCTGTCCTTTACAGAGCTGCTGTCCACATAAGGTGCGCCAATGATTGCGTCGCTTAGCTTTGGCAGATACCAGCATTCTTCCGGGACCGAAAGAATGCCAGCTTCCAGCTGGGCTCCTGGCCCCCACCACCAGGTATTGTTCAACTGACCAATATAGTGTCCAAGGAACATTGAGGTTCCAGCCGCTTTCACACTTCCTGTTGTGTAGCAGTTCGAAAGAACCAGTTTTGCAGAATCATATTTTCCAAATAAACCGCCTGCGATGGCATTATATGTATTCGTTCCACACGCATCCGCTGCACTGAAACTCTGTATTACCGAAATCGGACCATCCATCCACCCCACGAGGCCTCCGGCACACCTGCCGCCTGACACATTCTTTCTATCTGACAGCACTTCCGCACCACTTTCCGTATAACCGTAAGAGCGGTTCCGTCCGCCGACATAACTGTTTTCAATGCTGAATTCTTTCCCGGCAGTTCCGCCATTCTGGTTGTTTTTCAGGTATCCATACAAACCTCCGGCGGTTCCAGTTGTATCCACATACCCAGAGAAGAAGCTGTTTTCCAACTTCATCTGACCAGAGCTCTCGGCAAAGCCGACCAGACCTCCGCTAGCATCGGTTCCCTGTATCCGTGCATTTTTTCCTGAAACATATACGTGATTCATCACTAAATCACTTACTTTTGCTTCCCCGATCAAGCCTCCGGTTTTTCCTCCACTTATTTGCAGCGTCGGTGCATCTACAACTACATGGTCGAGTGTCAGACTGCCACTATTCGTGCTTCCAACCACCGCGCCTGTTGCCAGCGTTCCAGAAATCCGGGATTCTTCTCCATATATATGGATATTTTTAATCGTTAGATAGCTGTCCGCCGAAGTGCCTGCCTGCGCCACCAGCCCTGCTGTATTCTGCCCCTGACAGGAAATGTCCGGATCCTTCAGATTCAAGTTTGATATCGTCAGATGATCCGTCTTCTGAAATAAAGCCGCACCATTCCAGGCAACAGGAGTTATCTTTAAGCCTGCAATCGTATAACATTCACCCAGTTTTGCTTTTTCTTTCTCATCCACCTCCGCATCATAAGAGATAATATCCGGGTTGTTAATCGGCCAGAAACTTCCACCTTCATACTTGGAATTTCCCGGACTGTAGATCGTCATCTTTCCGTATGCATCTTTCACCTCTTTACAATACGCTTCCGTCTGTGAGGTAATCGAATCATCCTCCTGCCAGAGAATATTATCGGTCTGAATGACCCGTGTGATCTTTAAACCACCATAGCCTTCTCCGCAGAAATTCAGATTCTGCAGATGACGCCCATTGGCAACCTTAACCGTATAGGTATCCGTTCCATCATCATTGGGTTCAATTACATCGGCAAAACAACTGTTGAACTTATATGAGAGCCTTGTATTTTCTGTCGGTGGATAGCCATCCTCGCTCAATTTTACGGTAACATTTTCTCCATTTATGTAACCGCCCGGCTGATAACCTCCCCAGGTACCCAGACTACAGAAATTTCCACCCTCGCGTGATAAATCATCCAGATAGAAACGCAATTTCAACTTTTTCTCTTCCGTTATGCCTATTTCAAAACGATTTACCCTGTTTTTGTCGGCAAATCTCGTCCAACTGCCATTTGCCTCATTTTTTACACAGCTGGCAGCTTTCTCTTCCGTATCTACAAAGCAAAATTTTGATCCCATTCTCAGAGTATTTTCCTGCAAATCACCCGTATTGACTTGGAGAACATACCACATCGTTTTACCGCTCAATTCGCCGGTAATCGAAAATATCAGATGTATTCTCTGATTTTCTTCAAGCGGAGACGGAGAGACATAATCGATATACAGCCTGTTTCCAGTATGCAGCGCCTCTTCGTTCTCTTCCTTGTCCCAGTCCCCGACATGGTTATTCAGAAACCAGGAAAATCCCTTTGAAGCGTTCTGCGCAGCAAGTTTTTCCGCTACTTTCTGGATCGTCGGCATGGGATAAATCGGTATTTCTGCTTTCTTTAATTCTGGATCATACGGATATGTATTCTCGCTGTCTGCACCCGTTCCCTCAGCACCAAACAGTTCTGAAAGTTCTTCTGCGTATGCGAGCACATATTTCTCATTCACCTTACTGCACACATAACAGCCCGGATAAACTGATTTTTTGTTTGTTCCCGTACCGCTCGTCTCCGACGGCAGCATTCCATCCGTTCTATTTGCATAATCATAGAACGCAACAAACGCAGGTGCTTTCAGCGCCGGATTCTCTGTTTCATTCGCTGCCGTTCCGCTTCCATCCTCCGTTTCATCCGATTTTTCCTCAGCCGTCGGCGAATACACCGACGCCGACACATATGTATTCGCTATCTGACTGTCTGCCGGAAGCTGTGCGGCGAGACCTCCTGCGAATCCGCCGGTATATGCCGCTACATTATAACGTCCGGTAAGATTCTCAAAGGCTGCATTGGCATTTGCCCCATTCCCCGGTTTCTGGGATGTGTCAAACTTCTTGTTTGCTGTATGACCGCCGACATAACAGCTCTGAATCTGCACCGTGGGACCGCTTGCGGCGGCTGCAGTTGATGCTTTCTCAACAGTTCCGACCAGACCGCCGGCGTACATGCCTTCCACATAGAGTGCCGCTGCGCTGTCGGTCAGAGAAATTTCCCCCTTTGCCGTGCCGATCAGGCTGCCCGCCGTTCCCTTTAAAGCGCGGATCCGGTATTTGCTTTCTTCCTCCTGCTTCAGATCTGCCGCTTTTTCTGTGCTGCTTCCCAGCTTATCACGGAAATGATTCTCCGCCAGTGCATCCTGGACGGTCAGAGTGACGCCCTCAAATGTGCCCACCAACGCACCGGCAGAAGCGCCGGTCTGCTCTGCCTGTACCTGCGGATATTCAATCTGCACATTTTTAATTTTCACCGTTGCCAGATTCGTAGTTCCCCGGGAATCCGTTCCCGGCGTCACCGCACCAATCAAAGCGCCTGCACTCGCCTTCGTCCGGACCACCGGCTGGCAGATCAGCAGGTTTTTAACACTCATATCCTGTGTTACCGTTCCAAACAGTCCACCCGTCCCATCTACTGCTGTGATTGAACTTCCCGCCGTTTTTCCTACCTGCAGACCATCGATCCGGTATGTATTTCCCTGATAGTCCAGTGGATACGGCAGACTAAGCGGAAGATAGCTTCCCGCCTCCGTGATATATGCCTGTGCCGTCGGGTTCGTCCGATCTGCATTCGTTTGATCCGTCACCCGGTAGGCAATCGAGATGGTTTCCGCATTCTGATTCAAAAAATTCGAGCCAAATGCCGTATGCAGCTTCGCCACATGTCCGCAGTAACCGCTCTCGTCCGCAATATTTTCTCCCGCTTTCCAGGTCAGATCACTATTCTGCATCGCCGTAACCGTTTTGGATGTAGTCACCGCCCCAGTGTACAGCTGATCCGGATCCCAGCCTGAAACCCGCTCATCCAGATTTTCCAGATGGCGGAAGCTGCCAATCTCCGCGCTTCGGTCCGTACTGATCGATGCAAAGAGGCTGCTGCCGGATTCTATATTGCTCGTTTTAACCTGCGAAAGCGCTTCATTGTTGAAAACCTGCGCGTACACAAAGATATTTTCGCCCGGAATAAAGGAGGCAAAACCTCTTTCATCCTGCTGAAATATCATATCCGTCTGTGCCGGCTGGTTGAAATCCATAAATTTGAATCCTGTACTTGTGCCCGTGCCGGCTGGCGCCGCTATGTCATCCAGAATGACCTGATACGTTCCATCCGAATTGCCCGAAGCTCCGGACACCTTCGCCACACGCGCCGAGCGGCTGGTTTCCGGGGGATTGATCTCGATGTATCCGGTTGTACCGCTCTTTTCTCCCTTTACAAACAGACTCAGTGAATGTTCATTTTTATTCGGATCCTCGATTTTTGCATATAAAATATCATCATTCACCAGTTTCACTGTCGGCGCCTCGAATTCCTCCACCGGCAGTTCCGGGACTTCCAGATTTCCTGATGCGTAATATCCGATCGGCAGTTTCTGATCTTTATAATTGGAGTTAGCTCCCGTAAACCGCTCCCGTTTTCCGGCATCAGACGCCGCCGCCAGAAGTGCCTCGCTTCCGATATCCGTCTGCACAAACTGATAACGATCCGAATACCACACCTCGCGGACCAGTCCTGCCTCCGGATCATAGAAAATAAGATAGCTCCCGTCTCCACGGACGGTCTCATCAATCGATCCAAACGGAAGAAGGCGCTGCCGGATCTCCTCGGTCACATTCGCAGATGCCAGCGCCATCTCACCGCCAGACTCTTCTTGTTCCGATTCAGGCTGCCCTGCCTGTTTTTCCGGCACATAGAGAACCCCGTAGATATTTCCCTCTTTCTCCTCCGCCAGCACTGTATTATCTACCGAAATTCCCAGCTTTGCCTGCTTTTGATCGTCTGAAAATTCCCCCTGTGCCTCCATATGGAGCAGACGCGGAATCGTCCCACTGGAGACCTCCAGTGTCAGATGATTCTGCGCCGCCAGAAAGATCTCCTTCGCCGTCTGATCCATCTCCAGACGGCGGAGCTTTCTTTGGTAATGAATCACCGCAACAAAAGAAAGACTGGCAAGAATACCGACAATCGCAATCACCGTCAAAAATTCCGCCAGTGTAAACGCCGCCCTTCTCTTCTGTTTGTTCTGTCTCTTCTGCTCCATCTGTCCTCGTTCCTCTTTTTATTGTAACTGTTCAGTACCTTCACAGTCACGCGCAGACCTGCTGAACAGTTAGTTTTTATTTTATTTCTGATCCAGATTGACTGCACGCACGGTCAGGTTAATCGGCTTTACCACCGCTTTCCGGGAAGTTCCCATCGTATCTTTTTTCCGGTAGATCGCCAGATTTTGAACCGTAAAGCATGCTGTCTCCTCCGAATAGGTATAGCCGTCAAATGCCGTATAGTATTCATCCGAAATCGCCGCCTGCGTCAGCAAGGATATCTTATTATACGCATCATCGTAAGTATAATCCCCATACCATTTTTCAATGCCCGTGCCAGACCAGTCTGTCGCACTGAAGTGCAGCCACAGGTGGCTGTTTCCACTCCGCAAAAGAGGTGTTACCAATTCTCCTGTTGCGGAAGTCCCGGCAGAATTTTTCACTTCCAGCGCATTCGCAAATTCATCGGTCATCAGCTGCGCCGTGAGCGACAGCGCCTGCTCTGCATCTGCCTGTTCCTGCGTCCTCTGGTAAACATTTTTTACCATCATCACGCCGCCTCCAAGCACCGTGCCGATCATACCGAGAATCACAATCGCCGCCAGAAGCTCCGTCAGCGTCATACCGTTCTGTGACCGGAGTTTTTTCTGACATACTGAAAAGAGCTTCCGGTGACCCTTGGATGCCGTCTGTTTCTGCTGCCTGCAATGCCTATTTCTGCATCTGCGGCATTCACATCTCTCCTGTCCCATCTCTGTCTCCTCTATCGGTATCTGTAAAGCAGCTCTTGTAAGTTTACCTCTTCCTCTTCTGCATCCGAATCAGCCTGGCTCACATACAGCACGATGGGATACTGTCCCGTCCGGTAATTCGTCTGTGTGCCTGTCTGGTAGGCATTTGACGCCAGGCTTTTCTTCATGCCGCCGGTTCCAGATGCCTCCAGCTCCAGAACATATCTGCCCGACGCCTGTTTCGCTGTCCGGTTGTTCTCCAGCTGATTGCGGCTGTCATAATAGCTCGCCATCTGCTCTTCGCCCTGCCGCAGCATCCTGCCGGACGCCAGAAATGCACTCAGAAACATCGTCATTCCCAGTGCAATCACAAGAACCGATATCAGTACCTCTGTCAGTGTCTCGCCCGTATTGGCACGCAGCTTTCTTCCAGCTGCCCATTTCATTCTACTTATCATTCTGCAGCAGCTCCTTCTCTATTGTTCCGTTCTGCCAGCGGATCGTCGTAATGATGGTCGTCGTCGTGATCGTGTAGGAATCGTCGTCGTCCGATTCGTCGTCATCGCCCCGTACTGTGACCGTCTTATGCTCGGAGCTATGTGCTGCTTCCAGCTCCAGCCGTTTCTCGCACCGCTCTTCCTTCCTGTCATCCGCCGTTACTGTATCTGAGATAACCGCCTTGATTTTATAATCATCCGCCATCCACAGACGTACACTGGTCTTTAACGGGTCAATCGTGTCCCCGGTCGTTCCGTCTTTCTTCACTGACAGGGTAAAATCTTTGTACGCCATTTCTTCCTCCGACGCATCGTCCCCGTCTGCCAGCTTCCGATACTCATTATTTCTATAAATATCCACGATCAGTGAATCGAGAATCGCGCTATTCCCACTCTCTGGGCTTGACAAACCCGAATCCGTTCCATAGAACTTCTGCCACGACGCCTCATTATCCGTGTTTTTCCAGCTGCCGACGTAGTAGCAGTAAAAATCATCCTTATCGTTTTCCTCGTCTTCCCGGCTGTCATGCACGATCACTTCCTTGATCTTGACTATATTTTCCGTCTTCTGCAGTTCATCCCGCAGAAATACCGCCGCCGAGTCCACCGCATACCGCTTCTGATCTTCTCCCGGAAGATTCCGGATCTTACCAGCCGATGCAGAGGCGGACGCCAGAATGATCGACGCGCCCACCCCGCAAAACACAAAAAACAGGAGCGCCGCCATCAAGCTGGCGCCATCCTGATTTTTCATACAGCTGAAAACCCGCTTCCAGATTTCCGGGTGTTTTTCACTGTTCTCTGCTTTTTTCATGCTTTATTCTCCCAGCGCCGCCTCTGCCGCTGTCTCAAGGTCCGAACGCTGCAGGTTCGACACATCCGCATTCGCCAGTCCCGACGGTGCCTGCGTTTCCTCCGGTTCCAGATCCAGACCTTCTTCTGATTCCGCATCGTATCGGGTCTCAAAATAAGTCAGCTGGAACGTCACTGCTACCGGGTGGATGCGGATATCCTTTAACTCTTCATCTTCCAGATCTTCATCATCTTGAATGCTCAGATCCTCGATCAGGCAGCGGTATGATCCTTCCACTACCTCATGAAGCATCGAAACAGCGTGATCAAACGAATCTGCCGTAAAAGAAATATTCATCGCACGCCGGATCTGCATCCCATCCACCTTCGGTTCCGAATACTGGAAGCTGAAATTATACGCATCTGCAAAAATGCGGTTCAGCTCTTCCGTCTCTTCCTTAAAATGATTGTAAGCCGGAACCATCGGCGCATTGGATGCCTTATTTTCCTCTATCTCCTTCTTCATCTGCTGGATCTGCTTCGACTTTACCTGCTCCATCTGGATCTGTGCCTCCAGATCCGTCGTATCCGCCGCCTGGATCCGCCTCTGCACCGGAAGATAGAATCCGGCATAGTAGCCCGCCGCGATCAATATGATTACAAACAGAAGCAGTACAATCTTCTGCGTTCTTGATAAGATATATTTCTTTAACGAATTCATTGTTTTTCTCCGTCCTCTTCTGGTACGTTAAAAAATACAGTCATCGACACGCCCACCGGTTTGGAAGCCGCAAGAACCCGCTCCTCCCCCTCTTTCTGAACCGTCTCTTCCAGAGACGCCGTCACATAGCGTGCATCCGGATCCGCCTCCGCATCGCGAACCAGCTCCGGAAAGGAGGAACCATTGGGAATTCTTCCCTCTAATGCCATCTGATCGGAGGTGATCGAAACCGTCGAAACGGCCGTCAGCGGGAAAATCTGTGATTTCAGCGAATCCAACATCTTTCTCCGGTCTGGAAGCTGTCTCTCTTCCTCATTCAGGTACCCATTTCCATAATGTGCGTATTCCGCCTGAACCTCACTGTACACCTCGTTGGACTTCTGAAGCGCCGAAAGCTGCTGCTCAGTCGCCGCATAGACTGCCTCCGCCTGGTCTGCCTTTCTCAGAAGACGCACCACGTCAAACTGCGAAAACCCATAAACTAGTCCCATAAATACGACAAACACACCCAATTCTGCCGCTATCTTTCCTTTTTTAACCTGCTTCTGATACAGATTGATGCGCCGTTTTTTCGGATACTTCGGACCGCCAATCTGCATATTCGCGATTGATTTTAAATCAGCCACCGCTCTTCCTCCTTATGCAAGTAATACACCGTATGCCTGTGGGCTGTCGATCCACTCGTCTTCCTCATCCAAAGAGACCTCCGGCAGAAGCTCCGCCACACTCCGCACCGGCAGATTAAGCGTTTCTTTCAGCGCATCAATCAATTCCCCGTATCGTGCGCCTCCGCCGCAATAATAGAGGCTGTCGATCGTATTATTCACATTGTTGAAGCTATAAAAGTTCAAAACTCGCATGACCTGGACGGCGCGGGTCCGGTACTGCTCCTCCAGCACAGCCGCCATCTTTTCTTTGTCGGTCTCCTCGCGGTTTTCTTCCTCCACCTCAATTCCCAGTTCCTGCATCTTGTTCTTATCTCCCAAACGGATCTGCTCGATCTCCTCACAGCCCGGCTCCATGGTACGGGTAATATCATAGATCCCCTGGCGAAAGAAATGGATCCGCAATGCTTGGGTTCCCAGATCGAGAATCGCATAGTCTTTCACAGTTTCCGATTTTTCTGCCCCCTCTGCGTTCTCTTTTTCTTCCTTTTTATGAGGTTCTGCATTCAGCTTTGTCTCCAAAGCCTTCTTCTCATCCGCCATTCTCTCTTCTGCATATTCCAGAATCCATTCCAGTCCCAGCACGGCCGGAACCAGACCGACCAATTTCAAGTGTGCCATCTTGGCCAGTTTTTCAAATTGCTGCGACAGCTCTTTCGTACACGCCGCACCAATCAAATCCATTTTTTCCTGATCCGCATAGATCATCGCATAATCAAAGACGTACTTATCCATCTCGTTTCCGATATAATCATGGAACTCATATGGAAGATTCAGCCGGAGCTGTTCCTCCGTCATCAGCGGCAGCTCAAAGCGCCGCACATACGCATCCTCCTGCCGGATGACAAACACGACGTTCCGGCAGCGGATCGCATACTCCTTCAACAAATCCTTTATTAAATCCGCATATTGACGCATATCGTTCCGGTCGATCCCCTCGACCCGCTCGCTGATAAATTCGCGAAGCTCGCCATTTTCCGCATATGCAATCTTGATACGGTAATGTCCAATCTCAATTCCTAAACAATTCTTCATCTCTGCACTCCCTTTAAAAGAGCCCTGTATACCATTGTGTCCATATATCTCCATACAGCAGCATACAAAAACATGCCGCCGCAATCGCCGGTCCAAACGGAATTTTCTCCCTCCGACCGATGACAGAACCTGCAATTCCCAGCACACAGCTGAGAATCAGGAAAAATAATACCTCCCAGGCGGAACGCATATACAGTCCCGTCACAAAAAAAAGTTTTACATCGCCGCCCCCCAAGCTTTCTTTTCCGGTCAGGCGGTCAAACAGCAGGGAAAGTGCCAGCATACTGACAGCCAGTCCGGCACCGGTCAGAACTCCCCGCAGCATCTGTCTTCCCGGTTCCGGTAAGCCCAGCGCCGTGCCAAAAAAGATCAGGATTCCGGCTATCTGAAGCCGGTCCGGTATGATCCACGCATGCAGATCTGTGAGTGTCAGACATAAAAGCACCATCCAGAGCAGAATTCCCCGCAGTGCCAGCACCGAGACATCGTACCGGTACATAATCAGGCAGCATGCAATTCCTAAAACAAATTCCGTCCAGAATGCCTCCGCCGGGATCTTCGCTCCGCAATAACGGCACCTGCCCCGCAGGCACAGCCGTGAAAAAAGCGGTACCAAATCCAGTACTCCCAGCACATGACCGCAGGCATCACAGTGGGATCTCCCTTTCAAAACGGACGTTCCGTTTAACATCCGCCCTGCCAGACAGTCAGTAAAACTTCCGAGCGCACAGCCAAGGATAAATGTTATGGTTAATATGTAAATCGTTAAAAATGTGGTTTGATGCAGCATCAATGGAATATCTCCTGTCCGTATCCATGTTCTGTCTGTTTGTAAATCCCCAATGTTTTATATCTTCCAAGATATGTAAAACGCTATCTTTATCTTAAAACGCCCACTTTCATTTCTTTTACTTGGCACCAAATCCCGGCTTCGGACCAAATGGATTCTGGTCGGTTCCCCCAACTTCATTTCCCTCATAGAAAGGAGCGGTCTGAAGCGGAGACGTATTCGCATATGGATTAGCCGCCGGATTTCCGATGTACACCAGAATATCTGTACACGGTGTCTTGGCTTCCATCGCCGTCTTCCGGTATTCCTGCCCCAGGTCATTTACCTTCTTTGTTCCACTTCCCTGTGCATACTCAATGTGCGCGTTCTCTCCCTCTGCCTGACAGACAATTTTTCCTTCTTTTACATTATACCGGTAATAGCGGTATTGCTTCCGCGGCTGGTTCTCGTAACGTTCCAGGCTTTCCTTGCTTCCATACAGCATCGCCACGGCCGCTGCCTTCGCCGCACGGACATTCGCCTGATTGGCTGCGATGACCGCTTTTTTCCGCTGTGCCGTAAAAATCGGAATACTGATCGCCACCAGAATCCCTACGATCGCTATCACCACCAGAAGTTCTGCCAGTGTGAAACCGTGTTGGTTCTTTTTCATTTGCTCACCCACTTTTTATCAAAATGACCTGCTGACTTTGTTTTGATTCGTGCGTTGCAGGCCACGCTTATGTATCTGACAATGAATGGATTTTTCAATCCTGAAAAATTTCTGATGTGAACATCACTTTCATTCTAAACCTTCATGCGCCTGGCAGTCAGGTGTACCACCACAAATGAAAGCTCTGGCAGGCACATTTGGCATCCTTGAATTCATGCCGCCTAATCGGCGGCAGAACTTTCATAGTAAATTGACTTTATACTGTGTGTTTACTTGTCAGAGAAGCACGTCAGGCGCCTTTAGCAAAAATGGATGGGAAAACCCCATCCATTTTCTCCACGTATGTGGTTTATTTCTTACTCCTTAGTAGAAGCATACAATTTAACTTCTGTACCGTTTGCAGTACTGTCTGAATCGCTGCTGATTTTAATAGCCACCTGTATATGCTCGTACTTAGCTTTATCGGTTGCAGAATCCATATCAGTGACTTCGCTATAGTCAGTTGTTGGTGCTGCAAAATCAGTCTTAAGAGCACCATCTTTCGTAGACGTGCCACTATCCAAATCGTACTCATAATATACAATTTTACCATCTTTATCGGCTAACGTCACATCTTCATCTGTCAAATACGCTGCTATCGCTGCTGCCTTCGCCGCTCTTAAGTTTGCCTGATTCGTAGCCTTTCTAGCCTTGCTCAGCTGTGCCGTAAATACCGGAATCGAGATTGCAACCAGAATACCTACGATCGCAACAACCACCAGCAGCTCTGCCAGTGTGAATCCTTTTTTGTTCCCACGAACTTTTTTCATTAATCCTTTCATCATAATCATTCTCCTATTTCTTTTTTATTAATGAACAGGGATTCCGCCCTGTTTCATCCTGAATCATGCACTCCGTCTACATCAGATCGTACATCGTAAAGATAGGCAGATAAATCGACACTACAATGATACCCGCAAAAATCGCAAGCACCACCAGCATCGTCGGTTCCAGCAGTGCCAGAAGCCGCTGAATTCGATAATCCGCCTCGTTGGCGTAATAATCGGCAACATTGTCCAGTGTCTCCTCGAGCTCACCGGTTTCTTCTCCGACAGAACACATATCGACCATCGTCGGCGGGAAATATTTCTTTCCCTGCAGACATTCCACCAGACTGCGTCCCCGCTCGATTCCTTCGCGCAGGGAGCGGACATCCTCGCTCAGAAGTGCATTGTCCATGACCTTCGCCGTCGTGTCAACCGCCTGATTGATCGTGATACCCGCTGCCAGAAGCACCGACATCGTATTAGCAAACTGTGCTGCGCCGTTCATCTGGTTGATCACGCCCACAAGTGGAAGGGATAACGCGATCTTTGCTTTCTGAATTCGCCCCTGCGGCGTATTGCCATAGACCTGCGAACCAATCTTCAAAAACACCAGCACCGCCAGCATCAGCAGCCACCACTTCGCGAAGAAATGGGAAGTCGCAATCAGCATCCGCGTCATCAGCGGCAGCGTACCGCCCAGATCGGTAAATACATCTGCCAGTGTCGGGATAACCTTCGCCATGACGATAATCAGGACAACCACCGCAATCGCAACGACGAACAAAGGATACGTCATCGCTCCCTTGATCTTCTCCGTCGTCTTGTAGGACTTTTCGTAAAACTTCTGAAGCCGGTCAAAGGATCGTTCCAGTGTACCGGACTGCTCGCCTGCCCGGATCGTCTCGATAAACGTGAGCGGAAAACGGTCGCTATACTTTTCCAGCGCCGACGCAACGGTACTTCCGGCAGCTACTTCCTCTGCCGCAGCCCCCATGATCTTCCGGATCCGCTTGTCCTCATTCTGAGCTGCCAGCATACGCATCGCGCGCGCCACGGTCATACCCGAATGAAGAGTGATTGCAAACTGCGAACACAGGATCGCCAGCTTCTTCGTCTTGATCCGCCTGCTTCCGATCTCCATCTCCAGGAGACTGCCGTCATCAGGTCTTTTCTTCTCTTTCTTCTGACTGATGCTCAGAAGAATCGGATAGTTTTCCCGGATTCTGGAAGCGGCTGCCGCTTCACTCTCAGCCTGGAGCACTCCCCGGACTTCTTTTCCATCCCGTCCCAGCGCTTTATATGAAAAATTCGGCATCTCTCATACCTCCAGCCACAGGATTCAGCTGTACGCCATCTGTATGTACATCGCCATCTGCATCCTTTTTATGATTATTTTAACATCTTTGTTTATTTTTGTAAATACGCTGTCAATCTTTTGAATATTTTATATAAAAGTGTGCATCTAGATTGGCTTATTTTTTGCTATTTTCTCTATACGCGCTTTGTTTTTGCCAATCTATTTTTGTATATATTTTCGCCAACACTTCTGACTTTTCTTTTCCAGACTATTTCTGGTATATAGATCATCAGAGCGGAAATGGTACGTCCCGCCTGACACTCCCAAAAGAATAGCTCCCGTTTCTTTTTATCTTCTCTCTTATTTCTCGTTCTTCTTATCCAGCATCTCTTCCATCGTATGCCATCCCAGCACCGCGCATTTGACACGCGCCGGCATATGGGAAACATCGACCAGGGCACCGGCTTCCTCGAGTTCTTCGATCTCGTTCTCGCCTGCCTCGCCCTTGATCATCCGCAGGAACAGATCCGCCAGATGGCGTGCTTCCTCTTCGGATTTTCCGATGATCAGATCCAGCATGATATCAGCGGACGCCTGGGAGATTGCGCAGCCGCTTCCCTCAAAAGCACCGTCTACCACCTGTCCATCTTCGACCTTCAACTGAAGAATGATGTCATCTCCACAGCTCGGATTGACGCCCTCTAATACCAGATTGGCATCCGGCAGCTTTTCTTTATGTAACGGATGCAGATTGTGATCCGTCAGTATTTCATTGTAAAAGGTTCTATTCTCCATATCCCATTTTCCTCCGGATTTCTTTCAGGTTCTGGACAAAACGGTCGATGTCCTCCTCCGTATTGTAGAACGCAAAGCTGGCACGCGCTGTTGCAAATACACCCAGATGTTTTAAAAGTGGCTGGGCGCAATGGTGGCCTGCGCGCACATTGACATTTGCGGCATCCAGAATCGACGCGATATCGTGCGGATGTACGCCGTCCACGGTAAAGCTGATAATTCCGTTGTGCTCTTCCGGCTTATCGCTTCCCTGGATATGAACGCCCGGAATCTGCTGCATCGCCGTCATTGCCCGTGTTGTCAGCAGCTCCTCACGCTTCCGCACCTCGTCAAATCCGACGTTCATCAGATAATCGATCGCCGCCTGTAAGCCGACCGCACCGCCGCCATTGACGGTACCGGCTTCGAATTTGTGCGGCAGCTCGGCAAAGACTGCGGATTCCCGGCTGACCGAATCGATCATCTCGCCGCCCGTCAGGAACGGCGGCATCGCATCCAGAAGGGTCTCTTTTCCGTACAGGACGCCGATTCCCATCGGTGCCATCAGCTTGTGACCGGAAAATACAAGGAAATCTGCATCCAGTGCCTGCACATCCACCGGAATATGCGGGGCGCTCTGTGCCGCATCGATGACAATGACACCGCCTTTTTCATGCACCAGTTTCGTCAGTTTCTCGACCGGATTTCTGCGGCCAAGGACATTGGAAATCTGCGGCATCGCTGCGATCTTTGTCTTTTCTGTCACCAGGGCTTCCATATCTTCATCCCGGTAGGAACCATCCGGCTGACATTCCAGATAAACGAGCTTCGCGCCTGTCTGTCTGGATACCATCTGCCACGGCAGGATATTGCTGTGGTGGTTATCAATGCTGATTAAGATCTCATCGCCTGCTTTCAGACTGGTTAAACCATAGCTGTACGCGATCAAATTCAGGCTCTCGGTGCTGTTGCGTGTAAACACGACCTCGCTCGTCTTTCCAGCATTGATAAATTCCCGCACGCGCTCTCTTGCCGCTTCATATGCCTCCGTCGCCTCGATTCCCAGCTCATAGAGCCCGCGGAGCGGATTGGCATTTTTCTTTGTATAGAAATCTTCCACTGCCTTTAATACCGCCTCCGGACGCTGTGCCGTCGCCGCATTGTCCAGATATGCGATATCCGAACCCGCAAGCAGGGGAAAATCTTTCTTGTAATCTGTCATGTTCTGTTCCTTCTTATATATTTGTTTGTATACTTGCTGCAAAAACAAACCGCAGCCAACTTACAGTTTTTTCATTTTATTATCGCTTCTGGTTCATGAACTCCTGAACCTGCTTCTGTACTGCCTCGTCTGCTACCAGCTCATTCAGCGCGTCGATTCTCGCCCGCGCTACCATGCGCTCAGCTTCCTCTCTCGACAGTCCGCGGGAGCACAGATAAAACAGCGTTGCATCGTCCAGATCGCCCATCGAAGCGCCGTGATTTCCTTCGACATCTTCTTCCGCACACAGAATCAGCGGAATTGTCTGATTTACGATGTCATCGCCGAGCAGCAGCACATCCTCGCGCTCAGTTCCCTTTGCCCCGGCGCATCCCGGCACGAAATCGATCGTTCCGCGGAACAGCTTGGAGGAACCGTCCTGCAAAACGCCGGAGACTTCCATCATACTCTCTGTCTTTTTGCCGCGGTGGCGTACTGTATAGTTCATATCCAGCTTCTGGTTTACACTGGTGTAATAGCCGATCTTCGCGTCAGCTGCGCTCTTTTTTCCTTCCAGCTCGGTCAGGCAGCCCGCGTAGACCTTGCCTGCGCCCAGTTCCAGTTTCAAAAGCTCAAATGTGGCATTTTCCCCGCAGGACGCACCGATATCACTCAGGCAGGTATATCCGGCGCCGAGAAGCTGCACTTCCTGAAGCTGTACCTTTGCATTCTTTTCCGCATGGACCTTTACCTGGAACGAGGATGTTCCCTGTGCGCCCTCCCCGGAGCGGAATACGATCAGCACGTTTAAGCGGCTGTTTTCCTTTGCATCCAGGCAGAGGCGGTTCTGGTAACTGCCGTTTTTGTAATCGACGCAGAGAACCGTCCATTCTGTATTTTCATTCTGCAGCACAGCTGCCGCTTCCGCTGTCAGCCGGTAGATACTTCCCACACCGGCATTTTCTTCTGCAACAGCCGTTCCATTTACAGTGTCCGTTCTATTTGCGCCAGCCGTTCCGCATTCCGCCGCCATCACATCGTACTCGCGTCCCATGCCGGTCTGGATCTCGTCCCACTCTTTTCCGGAGATTTCTTTTTCCCAGGTCACACCTGCTGCCAAGCGCTCCGGTTTTATCAAAACACTTTCCTCCGGCCACTCAATCTGTATCTGGCTTTCGTTCATTCCCAGCCGGTTCCAGGTTCGGGTCGGAAGAATGTTTACTGTCATTTCTTTCTGTCCCATTGTTTCCTCCTGTCGTTACCATTCATGCACTTGCATGCCCCGCAGCAGAATCTGTTATTTCAAAATCCCCGCTGCAAACAGTAACCATCTATTATCCGATACTGCCTTTCATCTCAAGCTGAATCAGGTTGTTCATCTCAACCGCGTACTCAAGCGGCAGCTCCTTCGATACATCATCCGCAAATCCGCTGACGATCATTGCGCGCGCGTCCTCCTCGCTGATGCCGCGTGACATCAGATAGAAAACAGCCTCGTCGCTGATCCGTCCGATCTTTGCCTCATGGCCGACGTTCGCGTCGCGGGTCCGGATATCCATCGCCGGGACCGTATCGGAACGTGAAATATCATCCAGCATCAGGGACTGGCAGGAAACCGATGCCTTAGAACCGGATGCCTGTTTTCCAATCTGCACGCTGCTTCGGAACGTACTGATACCGCCGTCCTTGGAAATAGATTTCGTATTAACATAGGAAGAAGTCCGTTTGCCCGTGTGGACTACCTTCGCACCGGTATCGAGGTTCTGACCTTCTCCGGCAAAAGTAATGCCGGTAAATTCCATTCTTGAATCATCGCCCTTTAAGATACTCATCGGGTACAGATACGATACATGGGAACCAAAGGAACCCGATACCCACTCGATCGTGCCGCCCTCTTCCACAATCGCGCGCTTGGTGTTCAAATTGTACATATTTTTCGACCAGTTCTCGATCGTCGAATAGCGGAGTTTCGCATTTTTGCCGACGTACAGCTCGACACAGCCCGCATGCAGGTTTGCTACGTTATATTTCGGCGCAGAACAGCCCTCGATGAAATGCAGATATGCCCCCTCATCAACGATGATCAGAGTATGTTCAAACTGTCCGGCTCCCGGTGCATTGAGACGAAAATAGGACTGAAGCGGGATCGTAACCGACACACCCTTTGGCACGTACACAAAAGATCCGCCGGACCAGACCGCCCCGTGCAGCGCTGCAAATTTATGTTCCTGCGGTTTGACCAGATGCATAAAATGCGTCCGGATCATTTCCGCATATTCGCCGTGCATTGCGCTCTCCAAATCGGTGTAGACAACGCCCTGCGCCGCTACCTCCGCGCGCACGTTATGATATACTAACTCCGAGTCATACTGGGCGCCCACGCCTGCCAGTGATTTCTGCTCCGCCTGCGGGATTCCCAGACGCTCAAAGGTATCTTTGATGTCCTTCGGAACCTCCGACCATTTGGCGCTCATCTTGGATTTCGGACGGACATAGGTTACGATGTTATCCATATCCAGATCCTCGATATCCGGTCCCCAGTTCGGAACCTGCAGGGAATTGTAAATCTGTAAGGACTGCAGACGAAACTGCTGCATCCATGCTGGGTCATTTTTCTCCTTAGAAATCTTCTCAACGATCTCCGGGGTCAGACCCGCTTTTACTTTATATGCGTCATTTTCTTTGTCTTTTATATCGTAGATGCTGCGATCAATGTCATCTACATACGTTTTTTCTTTCATGTTTGATGCCTCCATATTACCCGTGCTGATTCGTTATTACTGTCGCGTTATCCTGCAGCACTTTCGATTTCAAAAATGCCTGCCTGCGAACAATAACAATTAGTTCCGGGCGTCTGCCACACCCGCCTCACGGATAAAGGATTCGTAGCCTTCCTGGTTGATCTTATCAACCAGGGAGCCGTCACCGGTTGCCACGATCTTTCCATCTACCATGATGTGCGTATAGTCAACATGCAGTGCATCGAGAATCCGGGTGCTGTGCGTGATAATAAGAAGCGCGCCGTTCTGGTTCTTCTGGTACTCTTCCACACCCTTAGAAACCAGACGGACTGCATCAACATCCAGACCAGAGTCTGTCTCATCGAGGATTGCCAGGCTCGGATTTAAGAGCATCAGCTGTAAAATCTCAGATTTTTTCTTCTCACCACCGGAAAAGCCCACGTTTAAGCTTCTCTGTGCATACGATTCATCCATCTGGAGAATGTCCATCGCCTTTTTGAGCTGTTTATGAAATTCCCAGATCTTTAAGTTCTTGCCAGTCTGCTGGCGCATCGCGCTCCGCAGGAAACTTTCCAGCGAAAGTCCCGGTACCTCCAGCGGCTCCTGGAAGGACAGGAACATACCGGCTTTGGAACGCTTGTCCGTGGACTCATGTGTGATATCCTCACCCTTAAATAAGATCTGACCGCCCGTGATCTGATATCGCGGGTTTCCCATCAGGACGTTTCCGAGCGTCGATTTGCCCGCGCCGTTCGGTCCCATCAGGACATGTACCTCTCCTGCGCCGACGCTCAAATCAACGCCGTGCAGGATCTCTTTTTCTTCTATATTTGCTTTTATCTGATTTACTTCTAACACTTTTTCTGCCATAAAGCACTCCATTTCCGGGACCGGCTGAGACATTCATGCTCGGTCTATCTGATCTGTGACAGCCGCCTCGTCACGAAAGCGGTTATCCTTCTTAGCAAACGTCCATCTCTCTGGTTCCTTTTTTCTATAATGAATCTGGCTGTTCAGACGGTCAGATTACCCTATGGCTATTATAGGTATTTATTTCCGGATTGTAAACCCTCATTTTTCACAAAACAAGAAAGATTCTTATTATATTATTGAGACTTTTTCTCGTTTATTATTGAGTCAGCATCATCCACCCCCAATACACAACCCCTAATCCCCACGAACTCAGAATCCCATACAGGATCACCGGACCCGCGATTGTAAATATTTTGCATCCGACACCAAACACCTGTCCTTCCGCCTTGTATTCCAGCGCCGGGGATGCAACTGAATTGGCGAATCCGGTGATCGGAACCAGCACACCAGCTCCAAAAACACGAGCCAGCCTCTGGAATACATTTGCCCCTGTCAGGATAACGCTGAGCAGAATCAGTCCCAGCATCGTCCAGAGCGCCGCCGTTTTCTCCTCCATGCCTGTCTGAACCAGACAATTTGTGCTGATCTGCGCCGCCAGGCAGATCAGCCCGCCGGAAATGCCCGCCATCAACACATTTTTCCATGTACTGTGGACGGGCGTAATCGATTTGACATATGCTTCATATTGATCTTTTCTGGCTTCCATGGTTTCTCCTCTCTTCTACTGTCTTCCAATTCCATGTAAGAAATAATACAGCGAACCCGCACATTTCCCCGCCGCAATCGCGAGAAGGAGATATGGCAGCCCCACTGCCAGACGCAGGCGGCGGCTCAGCACCGGCAGGGCTTTCAATGTCTCTGCCAGCGACATGACGAGGCAGCCCACAAAAATACCACAGGAAAGTCCCGCAGCCGCTAGAAGCAGCTGTCCGGAGACATTTCCAAGCATCACCAGAAATCCAGCACCAGCTCCCGTTCTGCCACCGCCTTCTGCTGCCTTCTGCCACAACTCTACCTCCGGCATTGCCGCTGGCCACGCTATTCTCAGAAAACTCCCGGTCAGCTGTTTCACTTTCTCTGTAAATAAATCCACCACATTTCCAAACAATCCTCCCAGCGCGATAATCGTCTCATACAAGAAGATTTTCCCCTTCGACGCCGTCGCCGTCTTTCCAATCAGGCGCGGATAAACGCCGATGACCACCAGAAAGGCGTAGACTCCTGCTGCCACCGTGCTTCCCGCCGCCAGCCCCGCCAGCAAAAGCAGCGCTTCTTTAAGAAACATCGATGTCATCCTCCTTCCGCTCCTCGTTCTGAATCAGCGTTTTATTGACATTTTCCTCATACAGGCGCATTTCTACCTCCAGCGGCGTCGGATCGAGACTGAATTTCCACGAAGTAAAATGGTTAAAAAACAGCAAAATCCCCACCGGAAGCCCGATCGAATAACCGACCTCCAACGCCGTTGTTCCGTCCGACGCCTGCCCCGTCGTGATCTCATATATTTTCCTGAATACATCCAGCACGTTTGCATCGTTGTTGAATGTCATGATCGCAAATGCCGCCCCGAAAAAGCAAATCAGGCAGACGAACAGCGTCTTGCACCACTGCCAGACAAGCGCCTGACGGCGCGGCGGCTGATAATGAATGACATAGTCCGTCTCCCCCAGATTCTGCACCGATGTCCCCGGAATTTCCCGTTCAATCTGCTGGATAATCTCCATGACGTTTCCAATCAGACGGCTTTCGCGCTGTTTCCCGCCGCCGCGGATCCTCTTCACGATCATCGCACGACAGCGGCTTTCCACGCTTTTTTCACTGCAATAAACTTCTCCCAGGCTTGCAAGCGGTACATTTTTCTCATGTACCTGCGTGATCTGGCTGAGTTTCAGATAGACCGTCTGTGTCATAATGCTGCCTTCTCCGTCTGTGCCTCCGGTCTCAAAAATGCCTCCGCGCTGTCCCCGGAATGCTGTACGAAGGTTCCGTCAATGTAGACGCTGTCCCGCCCCACTGCCATCAGACAGAGACAGAGCGCTGCCACAATCAGAATCATGCATCCGACCCAGATACAGATTCCCATCTTTTTTTTCATTGTCACTTTCACATTTCCCGTCATTTTTTTCCATCCTTCCTGTGTATTCTGGAAACTCCAAAAGTTCCTGTATCCAGTAGTATGGCTGTCTTTCAATGGAGTATGCACATTCATATATTCTGAATTATGAGCCTGTCTTTTTTTCTCATGTTTCTTCCAGCTTTGCGCGCATCTGCCCTAATATTTTCCGCTCGATCCGCGACACCTGTACTTGTGAAATGCCGAGCTGCGCCGCGATCTGAGTCTGTGTCTGATCATAAAAATAGTGCCGCACAATGATCTCCCGCTGCCGTCCATTGAGCATTTTCAGCAAATCTCCCAAAAGCATCCGGTCAAGCAGAACCTCATTCTCCGCTGTCTCCCCAGCAATCCGGTCCTGAAGCAGAAGACCAGTTTCTTCCCCGGCGCTGGCTGGTGCAGAGAGCGATTCAACCGGACTGTCCGCCGCCATCGATGCGGCAGCTTCCTCACAGCTCACTCCAATCTGCGCCGCCAGCTCTTCCAGCGTCGGCTCCCGCCCAAGCGCCGTGCAGAGCGCTTCCCGCGCTGCCCGGAGCCGCTGGTTTTGCTCTTTGATGGAACGGCTGACCTTGATGATCCCGTCATCCCGGAGAAAACGTTTGATCTCCCCCGCAATCATCGGCACCGCATACGTCGAAAAACGCACCTCATATGATAGGTCAAACTTATCAATCGCCTTCAACAGCCCGATACTTCCGATCTGAAATAAGTCCTCCGTCTCACACCCCCGCCCCGCAAAGCGGCGGACGATGCTCCATACAAGTCCCAGATTGTCCTTTACCAGCGCCTCCCGCGCCGTCTTATCGCCCTGGTGTGCCCGTTTGATCTGCTCGATGGTTTTATCCATAGGACTCTGCCGTTTCTTTTTCTTCCTGCTCTTTATTCATATATCCCCTTCCAATTTGCTTTTTCATCGTCACACACGTTCCGCAGCCCACCTTGGACTCCACCTCAACCTCATCCATAAACGCTTCCATAAACGAAAAGCCCATCCCTGAGCGCTCGCCGGTCGTGTCTGTCGTATACATCGGCTCCATCGCCTTTTCCACATCCAGGATTCCTTTTCCCTCATCCCGGACCGAAATTATCAGTTCTTCTCCCTCAATCCGCGCTTCTATGTAAATAATTCCGATTTCATCGCTATACCCATGAATCACCGCATTTGTCACCGCCTCCGAGACCGCCGTTTTCACATCCTCCAGCTCCTCCATCGTCGGATTCATCCGACTCATGAAGACTGCCGCTGTGACACGGGCAAACTCCTCGTTCGATGAATGGCTGTCTATCTCCAGGTGCATCCACGTGCCATTCTTCTCTGCTTGTCTCTGTTCATTCTGTTTAAATTTTCTGTATTCTTCTGAATCTTTTATTTTTTTAAGTTTTCCTTTCACTTCCGTTTCTGATACAGATATATCATCCGCATACATATTCATCTCTCCTTTAATGTCTCCCATCCAGTGCCTCCTCTCTCGTCCGGTACGACTGCACCAGACGATACACGCCGCCGATCCGCAAAATCCGGCGCATCCGCTCGCCTGCCCCGTACACCGCCACCGTGCCGCTGCTGCCCTCCATCTGCTTATACCGGTTGAGAATTACACCGATCCCGGAACTATCCATAAATTCCGTCCCCGAAAAATCAAAAATAATCCGGTTAATATAATTTTCCGCCAGAAGCAGGTCTGTTTCATATTTGAGTGTCAGGCAGTTATGATGATCTACCTCCTTCGGCAGATGAATCACCAGCGCCGAATCGATCGCTTCGTATGTAAACATATTTCGTTCCATATCAGGATTCCCCCTTTTTCGATTTTTTATGCGACATGTTTCTGCTTCGCGCGAGTGCGCATCATTGGCACGTTAGTGCCTTTTTGTGTAATAGGGAATTCCAAGGAATTTCCTATTACACAAAAAAGCACCGTAAAGTTTTTATCTTTACAGTGCTTTTCTTCTTAATTATCTGCCGTATTATATTTGTACTTACTGCGCCGCTTGCGTCTCCGCTCCGCTGCCTGCTGCCGTTTCATCCGCCGCAGTCTCTCCCTGACTGATGATGGACTGACCTGGAACTGCAGCCTGCTGGTTATCCGGCGCAAGCTCGGCGAGCTGCTGTCTTGCCTTGTCCGCCTGCTCGGAATCCGCATACTGGGTCACAATCTGCGTAAACATTTCGACCGCCTTGTCTGTCTCGCCCTGTGCCCGGTAAATCATACCCATGCTGAAGATAACCTTCGGGTTTGCCGGACGGATCGCCAGACAGGTCTGGTAATCTGCCAGTGCTTCCGCCATACGGCCTGCCGACCACATCGTGTATGCCAGATCCTCCAGCGTCTGGTAGCCATTTGTCTCGATGTCCTGCTTTACCCCGTTGGCAATGGAAACGACCGTCTCGTCCGTAAATAACGACGGATCAAAGCCCTCATAATAGGTAACCGCCTCTGCCAGGTTATTGTTGCGGTATGCCTGCAGCATTTTGACGAGCTTCGCATACTGGTTCAGAACGCTGTCATTGCTGTTGAGCATCGTATCCAGCTTGTTCTCCGCCTCTTCTTTGTCCTTTTTCGAAGTCTCAATGCTCTCATTTAAACTGTCAATCTCTTCATTTTTCTGATTGAGCTGCTCGTTGTACTGGAGCATTTCCTGCGTATGTGCATTATTTGCCTGCTTAATCTTGGCTGGCATCACCAGGAAAAAGATAACTGCCGCGCCCAAAAGCAGTCCCGCGCCGATATTGAGCACCGACTGCAGTCCCGTATTCTCCTTGTACGTCGGCGGCATAATGACATCATCATCCTGCATCTGGCGGTGGGAAAATGCGTTTTTCAGCTTTCTCCGCTCGATATCCGCCTTGCCGGTATGTTCCTTAACAATCTCCATATACCAGTTCGCCTTGGGATTGTTTTTATCAATCTTGAGTACCTTATACAGGGATTTGCCCGCTTTCGTATAATCCTCATGACTAATATGCAAAAGAGCCAATAGAAGATGCGCTTTTACAAATCTCGGATTAGCTTCTACAACTCTTGTAAGCTGTAAGGTCGCCAGATCGTCGCTTCCGGTCTGCGCCTGCAGAAGCGCCTGATTATATTTCTGAATCGTCGCGCTCGCCTGATCCAGACGATCCTGTTTACGCTGAATCTGGTCTAAATAATAATCAGCCCGGTTATCCTGCTCCTTAAAGTTCATGCTGATAACCCACTGCACCAGCGCCTCCGACACCTCACCCATCTCATAATAGATAAGTCCGAGAAGATTTCTGGCATCAATATGATACTTGTTCAGGTTCAGGCATTTTTTCAGATACTCGACCGCCCCTGTTAAATCCCGTCTCTTTGCCCGTTCCAGTCCGGCATTGTAAAAGCTGTTGGAAATCAGGCGAATTTTTCTTGTTCGATCCATCATGTCCGCCTATTCCTTCATATGTTTTAAAAGTTCCATCATAATATCCGACATATCTGTCAGGTCACTCTTCACGATCGCCTCGCCGACCTCCTCGACCTCCAGACTCGGTTTAAAATGTTCGATTTCTTCTTCGAAATTGATTGTCATTCCTTCGCCACTCATGTTTTTCCTCCAGAGTTTCTTCCTTTATTACATGGATATACATTCCCGCTAATCTTACACCATTCTGGCGGTGCTGTCAAATCCAGTTCGGGAAATCTTTTTCTCCAGCTCTCCGATTAAATACAAAGAACCCACACAGAAGCAGGTATCCTCCGGACGTTTTTCCTGAACCAGTGTCTGATAAGCTGTTTTTACATCTGGTACACTTTGAACCTCACAGCCATCTGCCACCCGGTGTGCTGCTTTTTCCATCGCCTCCATCGAAAGTGCCCGCGATGTATATAAATGAGTCAGCACCAATCGATCCGGCTTCAGTTTCCGCATCAGTGTTTCCAGCATCGATTCATAATTTTTATCTGAAACGGCTGCAAACAGCAGAAAAATCCGACCATCTTTCCCGGACTCTTCTCTTCTGCGCGCTGCCACCTCTGCCGCCGCGCCCACAAACGCACGGATTCCGCCCTCATTGTGAGCGCCATCCAGATAAACTCCGTCCTGGATCTCCTCCATGCGTCCGTGCCATACCGCATTCCGGATGCCCGCTGCCGCTGTCTCCCCGTCCACTGCAAGAAGCCGTGCCGCCTGGTAAGCGATGCAGGCGTTGACCGCCTGATATTCCGCTTCGAAGGGAATAAACAGACGCTGGCTTTTCTCTTTTATCATCAGAATCATCCCGCCATGTTCCCGCCGAAGATCCGTATACACTGCCGGGCTGATCGGATATGCCGGACAGGAAAGTTCCGCCGCCCGATTTCTGATAACAGCCGAAGCCGCCGCATCCGTATCATCGTACACCACCGGCATATTTTTTTTCAGAATTCCCGCCTTTTCGCCCGCGATCTGTGTCACCGTGCCGCCCAGGTATTCCATATGGTCAAGGCTGATCGAAGTGATAACCGTAAGCGCTGGATGCTCGATGCAGTTCGTTGCATCCAGCCGTCCGCCAAGCCCCGTTTCCAGAATCACATACTCCGGCTTTTTCCGGCGCACCATCCACATGAACATCAAAAACAGATATTCAAAATACGTCGGATGCCCCAGTCCTTCCTGCTCAAAATGAACATATGATGCCTTAACCGCCTCAAATGCCTCCAGGAACAGTGCATCGTCTGCTTCCTGTCCATCAAAAGAAAAACGCTCCGTCACGCGTACCAGATGAGGAGACGTAAACCGCGCCGTCCGCTTCCCGGCTTTCTGCAAAACCGCATCGAGAAACGAGCAGACCGACCCTTTCCCATTCGTTCCGGCCACATGTACGATTCTTTCCTCCTGCGGCAATGCATTCAGGTATGAAAGCATCCTGCGAAGCCCCTCCGCCGTATGTTTTTCACTGGTAAATTTCGGTATCTCATTCAGATATGCATCTGCCGCTTCTACCGTCCATTCTTCTTGTCTCATGGCATGAAATATCCTTTCCTGGCAAACGGAAGCGGCAGTACGAACTCTGCCGTCTGCCGCCTTGTCTTTTGTATGTTATTATTTTATATCATTTGCGGAGATCGTGCAAGTGGTTATATAGAATAAAGGCTGTACCGTTACTGTTCACAGATAGGAATTTTCTGAACTGAAATTTCCGTACGACACAGTTCTGATTGCAGATTTTGCCAATTTAAAATGTGAAGCATCGGCAAATTCCAAGGTATTTCTTATTATGCAAGAAACCCCTCTTGATAATCAAGAGGGGTTCCACTCATCAGCTCCCTGCCGGACTTGAACCGGCGACCTACGCATTACGAATGCGTCGCTCTACCAACTGAGCCAAGGAAGCATTTTAATTTGAAAAATGCTCTGGAAAACCCAAAGCAACTTTCGATGACCTGTCCGGGAATCGAACCCGGGTTTACGCCGTGAGAGGGCGTCGTCTTGACCGCTTGACCAACAGGCCGTATGTTTTATAATAGAATCGAGGCGACGTGATTCGAACACGCGACCTCTGCGTCCCGAACGCAGCGCTCTACCAAACTGAGCCACGCCTCGATTACATGACGTAGTATAATATAAATCCAGGAGAATGTCAACACTTTTTTTGAAGAATTTTTAAAAATATTTATTATGTTTAATATTTCGCTATAGTTGCTTGTGTTTACTCAATTCAATAAATTTATATTTACTTCATCAGCTTCTGAATGGTCTTGCACAGCTCCTCAACCGCTTCTTCCCCATTTCCCGCCTCTATATCATCGACCACACAGGTTTTGATATGGTTGGACAGCAGGACTTTGGAAAAACTGTTCAGCGCCGCCTGAACCGCTGATACCTGGTTTAATATATCGACGCAGTATCGCTCGTCTTCCACCATCGCCTTCACACCGCGCACCTGTCCCTCGATCCGGTTTAAACGTTTCAGCAGATCTTTTTCTTCGGTCAGATTTCTGTGTTTGTGGCGTTCCGTCTCTCCTCCCTGACAGACCTGCGCTTGTGATTCACATTTACAACAGCCCATGCTTTTCTCCTATCTTTTATCAAAATGCTGCGAAATGGCATATTAATTCCACCATTTCGCAGCTTTTTTCATCCTACTGAATCGAGTCCACCTTATAATCCTGTGCCTCAACCGCCTCTTTCAACGTATCGTCTGCCACATCCGCACTCATGCTTACGACCGCGGTTCCTTTCTCATGGCTGACCTCTGCGCTCTCCACGCCTGCCAGTGCCTCCAACGCCTTCTTTACGCGTGCCTCACAGTGTCCACACATCATTCCTTCGATATTCATTGTCTTTGTCATCGTTATTCCCTCCATATTTATATTATTTTTTTGATTCTCACTTTTTTGCATTTCTTTTGAAACAGTTTCATTTCCATTTGCTGTTTGCCCAATTGACCGGGTATCTTCTGCCCCCACCCTAACTGCACCTGCGTTTTCTGCCTTTTCTCCACCTTTATTAGCAGCCTTCTCAGCCCTCTTCCGCATCGGATGATCCTTCGATGCATCGTGCATCTTAAACAGATTCAGCCGCAGCGCGTTCGTCACTACGCAGAAGCTGGATAAGCTCATCGCTGCAGCGCCGAACATCGGATTTAATTTCCATCCAAAGATAGGATACCACAAACCGGCTGCAAGTGGAATACCCACAACATTGTAAAAGAATGCCCAGAACAGGTTTTCGTGAATATTTCGAAGCGTCGCACGGCTTAGACGGATTGCCGCCGGAACATCACTCAAACGGCTCTTCATCAACACCACATCCGCGGCATCAATCGCGATATCTGTACCAGCTCCGATCGCGATACCTATATCGGCACGCGTGAGCGCCGGGGCATCATTGATACCATCACCGACCATTGCCACCTTACCCTGTTCTTTCAGGCTGCGGATGACACTCTCTTTCCCATCCGGAAGTACTCCGGCAATGACTTCATCCACACCAGCCTGTGCCCCAATCGCACGGGCGGTCCGCTCATTATCTCCGGTCAGCATAACCACACGGATTCCCATGTTCTGCAGTTCCTTGACCGCCTGCGGGCTGTCTTCCTTGATGACATCTGCCACGGCAATCATACCAGCCAGACGACCATTTTTCATAAAGCACAGCGGCGTCTTGCCTTCCGATGCCAGACGCTCAAAGGATGCCTGTTCCTGTGCGGACACCGTCGTATGTCCGCTGATATAGGAAAAACTTCCGCCTGCCAGTGAAGCGCCGTCTAACGTACCGGAAAGTCCATTACCCGGCAGCGCCTGGAAATCAGCCGCCTCCGGCGCATCAATCTGCTGTTCTTTTGCATAGAGAAGAACAGCTTTCGCCAATGGGTGCTCACTCTTCTTTTCCAGGGAAAGCGCCAGGCTTACCAGCTCCTTCTCAGTCACACCTCCAGACGGGATGACGTCGGTCACACGCGGCTCGCCGCTGGTGATCGTACCCGTCTTATCAAGCGCTACAATGTCCATTTTTCCGGTTTCTTCCAGCGAAACAGCTGTCTTGAACAAGATTCCGTTTTTCGCGCCCATGCCGTTGCCGACTATAATCGCAACCGGCGTAGCCAGTCCCAGTGCACACGGGCAGCTGATAACCAGTACGGAAATACCTCGCGCCAGTGCGAATCCAAACGTCTGTCCTGCCAACAGCCAGATAATCGTTGTCACCACTGCGATCGTGATAACCGCCGGGACAAACACGCCGGAAACCCGATCTGCAATCTTGGCGATCGGCGCTTTCGTCGCCGCCGCGTCGCTGACCATGCGGATGATCTGCGACAGGGAGGTATCTTCACCGACTCTGGTCGCCTCACAGCGCAGATAACCAGACTGGTTGACCGTTGCCGCCGAAACCGGGTCACCCTGTGCCTTATCCACCGGAATACTCTCGCCGGTCAGTGCTGCCTCGTTGACCGCGCTTGTTCCTTCCAGGACCACACCGTCCACCGGGATATTTTCACCTGGGCGTACAACAAATACATTACCCTTCTTTACCTCGTCAATCGGAACCTTTGTTTCCACTCCATCCCGGATGATAACAGCTGTCTTCGGTGCCAGTTTCATCAGTCCCTTTAAGGCATCCGTCGTTTTTCCCTTGGAACGCGCCTCCAGCATTTTTCCGACTGTGATCAGCGCCAGAATCATTGCCGCCGACTCAAAGTAAAATTCATGCATGTAGGACATGACTGCCGTGTCGTTGCCCTTTAACTGGGCGTCCGTCATCGCAAACAACGCATATGTGCTGTAGATAAACGACGCGCCGGAACCAAGTGCTACCAACGTGTCCATGTTCGGGGCGCGGTGTAAAAGTCCCTTGAAACCGCTGATAAAGAATTTCTGGTTAATCACCATGATAATTCCGGCCAAAAGGAGCTGCAAAAGTCCCATCGCCACATGGTTGCCATCCATAAAGTGCGGCAGCGGCCAGCCCCACATCATATGTCCCATCGACATATACATAAGGACTGCTAAGAATCCCAGCGATGCGATCAGACGGTGTTTTAAGACCGGCGTCTCCCGATCTTTTAAGGCGTCCTCTGCCTCCGACGCGCTCTGCGCCTGCGCTGCAGTGCCCTGTCCTTTCAGGGATGCGCCATATCCGGCATCTTCCACCGCATGAATCACGGTCTCCGGGGGCACATCGCCCTCGACGCCCATCGAATTTGTCAGCAGGCTGACCGAGCATGCCGTGACACCCGGCACTTTCGATACTGCCTTTTCAACCCGGCTGCTGCATGCCGCGCAGCTCATGCCGGTTACTGTATATTGCTTCATGGTCTCCTCCTATCTCTTAACTGCCTTTATAATATACCCCCATAGGGTATATGTCAACCCCAATTTCATTTATGATCTCTTTTTCTCAACAAAATAATAATGGACGCAAAAAGACTCTGTCCGGAGAATTTCCCCTTACAGAGTCTTTTATACATTCGCATCCATGCCGCCCTTTTGCGGGCATAGACATTATTCCATTTTTATCTGCGCATCATCCAAACAGCACGCCCAGCACGCCGTAGGACAGAATCGACATAATCACCGTCGCCAGCGCGATACCGACTAAAATCGCGCCAAATGCCTTGCCAAATTTCATGTGGAGCAGGGATGCCACCAGCGCGCCTGTCCATGCGCCGGTTCCCGGAAGCGGGATGCCGACAAAGAGCATCAGCCCCCAGAACTCATATTTCTCGATCTGCCCTTTTTTGCTCATCGCTTTGCGTTCCAGCCACAGCGCAATACCACGGAAACACGGAACCTTCTTCATCCACTCCAGCACATGGCGGATCAGAAGCAGGATAAACGGGATCGGCAGGATATTTCCCACGATACAGATCGGGATCGCCCGCAGGATCGGCACGTTTAAGAGTGCCGGTGACGCAGCCAGAAGCCCGCCTCGAAGTTCCAGAATCGGAATCATCGAGATAATGAAGATAATTGCCTCCTTCGATATGACTCCGGATAAATTAGCTGTAAACCATTGTACCAGTGAATCCATAAATTATGCCTGCTCCCCGCTGTTATTTTCATTCTGTGCCGCAGTATCGGTGGTGTTCTCCGAAACAGAGTCCGAAGCATCCGCGGAATCCGCGTCTGGGCCAGCCGTGCCTTCTGTTTCTGCGTTGTCAACCGCCTTATCTGCTGCAGCTTCATCCTTCTCTTCAAAGATAGTCTCCTGCATCTCCTCTGGTTCTTCCGGCTCATGCACATCTGCAGATGTCGTCGAATCCATCGGCGCACCGCACCGGCTGCAGAATGCCGCATTTTTCTCCACCTTTGCGCCGCACTCCGCGCAGACTCTTGTGCCCTCTAACTCGGCAATCTCATCCTCCAGGGACGCAATCTTCACAAGCCCTGCCTGGATAGTGTGGAACTCATCTGCAAATTTCCCTTCCAGCTCGCCCTCATGTCTGTCATAGTATGCTTTTCCCAGTGTGATATATGCCTTATTAATCTTATCTTTCTCGGCGGACAGCTTCGATTTCAGCTGTAATACGCCTGTGATGTCCTTTACCCGGTTCGCAGCTTCCTTGCTCTTATCGCTGATCACCTTTCCAAGTTCATCGAAAAATGCCATATTTCTTCCTCCTCTGCGGGATATGTACGCCTCAAATTTTGTTCTGCCTGATGGGACAGCGCATCGCTGTTCTAAATCCAAAGGCAGGTTCATGCAAAACCAAAGCGTCTGATATTTTCTCATAACGATTCAGCCGGTTTTTGCATCAAATACATAAACCGGCTGAACCGCTACGTTTCCCTTTATTTTAGCCCCTACGGGGGAGAAAGTCAATCTTTTGCATCCCTGAATCAACTCCAGGCAGCTTTTTTAATACGCAAACACCCGGTTCAGCCGCATCAATTCCGGTGTCAGGCCGAAGGTCGATTTCACAAACTCCGGAACCTTGCCATAGCGGAATGAGCGCTGGTAGATGCCATACTGACCCGATTCATCCATTTCATAGTCCGCCGCATATTCCCCATCATACAGGGCATTCTGACCGGCATCCACCGTATATGTCTGACCTATCTCATTTTCCTCCATTGAATTTACCGAATCCCTCAAATCATCCTCTGAAACTGCCCCTGTGTCCTCTGTACTGGACACATATACTGCAATATTGATCCCCTGATATGCCTCCGCCATTTGATTGATCTGCACCATATCATCCGAAGCGGAGTTTGCAAGAATTTCTGCAATCTGTTCCGGATCTGTAATCGTTACCTCGCGTCTGCTGTCATTCTGAAGATACTCCCGCTGGCGTTTTCCAAGCTCTGTATCTGCCGGTGCCAGCTGATCCTCCGGAATCTTGCCGCCCTGATACTGAAGCACGATTTTTTCTGTGTTTTCCGGTGTCACCTTGCTGCCGACCTCGGTACCACACTGTTCCAGAATCGCGATCGTCTCCTGGAAGGACGGATAAATCGGATAATAATCAAACTGGTTAAATGTGTCATAATAGCCGCCATTTTTACGAATCACATCAATCATCGCCTGCATCTCATTTGTCTTAAACTGAATCTCCGCGATCGGCATCTCCTCCCGGCGCATATCCGGCGTCAGAGCCATCAGCTCTTTCTGGTATGCAGCAAGAAGTGCCACCTTCGTCTGCTCATCCGGAAGCTTCACATGGCTGCAGTCCTCTTCCTCTTTGTAATTGATGCCTGCGGCATCGTCTGCCTGTAGGGACAGCACCGGGTACATTCCCAGTTTATAGCTCTGATTTTCATAAATGGAATCTAGCTGTTCCCGCAGCTCCGATACATTGATCGTGCGGTAATTACGGTAAACGGTTTTTCCATTGTTCAGATGCCAGGACAGCACGATCGAATCATAGCGTGAATCCAGATCCGCCTCACTCATCCAATCCTGTCCGCCGTTCAAATGCTTCCGCTGTCTGGAAGCTGTCTCGATGCCCTGCGCGCCAATTTCCCGCAGGACACGGATTCCATCCTCATCCGAGATCTGCATTTTATCTGCCACATCTCCCTGGGACGCCCATTCCATTCCAGCACTGTAGCCATCCCTATACATTCTCGGAGTCACATGGTAAGCCCCTACCGCATTGTTGTCCAGTGCATCACAGTAAATACCCGCGTATGCAACCTTGTCATCATCCGGCAGATAGCTGTCATATCCTGCCACATCCAGGCGGAACCCTAAGAAAATGGCTGCCACTGCCACCGCACTGATGACAAGCTGTCTCTTATGCGCAAACAAGCTCTTAAAATCGAAATGATAGATAATTTCGATCAGGCAGCTGGTGATGAGCAGTCCGCAGATCAAGCCAAACACGGTCCAGATATCATCATTCAGGATTGACCGGAAAATCATTCCGGAAAACAGCGTGATCGGCACAACCAGAAGGAAACGGATCACCGGCTCACTTACCTTAAATGCCATCGCTCTTCCCGCCGCCTCAGACGGGCGTTTCCGGTACAGGAACATTCCCAGGCCAAAGAGCAGGGCTGCCACTGCCAATGCAATGACTGCCATCCGGGTAGGATGATCCGAACCAGTTGCCGTGCCGTACCAGAAAACCGGTGAGGTCCGCTCGCACCAGCGCAGCAGGAAATTGCCATTGTCATAAAACGTCATGAAGTATTCGGAAAAATACGTCGATACCACTGCAGCCACACCCGGTCCCCAGCTAAAAAGCACGCCGGTTCCCAGTAAACCCACGATCAGATTGCCTGTCAGAATCACTGCCAGCACAACCGTCATGTACACCAGTGTAAAAAAGCACATATGCTGTACATACCCAATCAACAGGGTTCCCCATGAAAATGGTGCGCCCTTTACCTGCAGCATCACTCCTGCCGCCAGCAGAAATACCAGATACGGGACTGCCAGATACAGGATACCGTCCAGGCAGGTCACAGTATAAAGCATTTCACGGCTGATCGGAAGGCTGTGAAAAAAATCCGTTTTCTTTTTCGAATGGAGATACGAAAAACCGGACGCTGCCAGCACCACTGCCGCCACAATCAGGATAAATACCAGCATTGCATTCTGGATCGAATACATATTCAGCATCTCATTGGTCAGCTTTAATTTTGCTTCTGCTAACGCCGCTTCGACGCTCAGATCTTTAGACAAGTTATCCGGACGCAGCATTATGCTGGTTTCCAGCGCTGTCAGGACCGGAAACAGAAAAAAGCACAAAAGTGCGGTAAGCGCCACGCTCCAGAGACGCTGCTTCGTATTTTCTCTCATATATTTAAAAAACAAGCCTTTTGATGTCATAACCAGCCACCTCCGTTTCACTGATAAAGATCTCTTCCAGGGAAAGCGGTATCATTTCAAAAAACACCGGATGATACGCCTGTAAAATTGTCTGAATTTCTTCCCGTTTTCCGCGCACGGTAAGCGTCAGGAGACTTCCCCTCTGTTCCGTCTTTATAATATCGATTCCCTGCAAATCGCTGCTCCCCACTCCCGCCGGAAGCACACACTGAATCTTGTGAATATTTAACTTCATATCGTCCAGATCCTTTGAGAGAAGCATTCCTCCCTTGTGAAGCAGACCTACATGGTCGCAGATATCTTCCAGCTCCCGCAGATTATGGGAGGCGATAACCGGCGTGAGGTTCCGCTCCTCGATATCATTGGCAAAAAGACTCTTGACCGTCTGCCGCATGACCGGATCCAGCCCGTCAAACGTCTCGTCGCAGAACAGATAATCGGTTCCCGCGCAAATGCCCAGCAGCACAGCGAGCTGTTTTTTCATACCCTTCGAAAAGGTCTGCACCTTCCGCCGGCTTTCCAGTTCAAAATTCTTTAGCAGTTTATCAAACCGGGCTGCATCAAACTTCGGATAAATCCCCTGATAAAACACCTTCATATCTTCCGCCGTTCCATTGCTTAAGAAATACGGCTCATCCGGGATATAAAAGCACCGTGCCTTTACCTTTGTATTCTCAAATACCGTCTCATCATCAACCGTAATGCTCCCTTCGTCCGGCTTTAAAATACCGGCTGCCATCCGCAAAAAAGTACTTTTTCCGGCGCCGTTGGTTCCAATCAGACCAAAGACACTTCCATTGTGAATCTCCGCATGGATATGATCGACTGCCACTGTATCATAAAAACGCTTCGTCAGGTTCTCAGCCTTTATCATTCCTGTTTCCTCCTTCCTCACTTCCATAGCTCTGGATGACCTGCTCCTGGAACTCCAGCATCGTGATGCCGGTTCCTTTTGCATCCCGGATCAGAAGTTCCAGCTGATCCCAGATCTCCTGCCGCTTCCTCTCCCGAATCTGCCGGTTATCCGCCACAAAACTGCCCCTGCCCTTAACCGAATAAATATATCCCTGGCGTTCCAGCTCTGCATACGCCCGCTGGATCGTATTCGGATTCATCGACAACTCCGTTGCCAGACTCCGCACGGATGGAAGCTGACTGTCCTGCTCCAAAATCCCCCGGACCATCAGATCCGACAGCTTCTCAACAATCTGCTCATAGAGAGGTCGTCGATCTTTATAATCAATCAGAATCATGCTCACATTCTCCTTTCCTCCATTCTGCCCTGTATCAAAAATCATAAGTGTATTAGTTCATTTAATACAGTTATAGTATACAAAAAGGGCAGTCGATTGTCAACCGACTGCCCTCTTACGATTTTCTTAACAACCTTTTTGGTTATATCCGAATAGAAACAAACTTCTGCAATCAAAGATTGATTACTGAGCCTGTGTCTCCTCAGCTGCCTCAGTCTCTTCTGTTTCAGCCTCAGTCTCCTCAGCTGCCTCAGTCTCTTCCTCAGATGCCTCTTCGGTCTCTTCCTCGGAAACTTCCTCAGTCTCTTCTGTTTCAGCCTCAGTCTCCTCAACTGCCTCAGTCTCTTCTGCTGCTACAGTCTCCTCTGCTGCTGCAGTTGTCTCCTCTGCTTTGCTGCCGCAAGCGGTCAGAGCAGATGCTGCTACCATTGCACTCATAACTAAGATTGCTGCTGTTTTTGTAAGATTCTTTCTCATAATTATTCTCTCCTCTTTAAAACATACGATTTATGTTTTCTTGTACCTCATCGGTACAGGACTTATAATAAAAACAAATTATGTCCAAAATATGAACAGATAATTAACATTCACTAAATAAATCCCATATTTCTTACAAAAAACGAAAGTTTTCGTAAGAAAAATCCTTGTTTCTGTTGGTTTTACATCATTTTTTTAAGTCTTTAAATCTTAATATATATGCGGCAGTTTTCTCGTTTCAATGCTGCTTTTTCCCAGTTTCCAGCTTATTTCTATTCTTTTTTCGTTTCTTTATGAACAATTTTCCCGATTTTGTGTTTACGATTTGTTCACAATTTAGCCAAATTTGAACGGTTGGAACCGGACTGAAATTCCGTCATATATTTCCGGTAGCGAAGCGGCAGGCGCGTTCGCTGGCAGGCTGGATTTTCCCGCTCCTTAATTCCTATCTGATGAAAAAATGCACTCCAGAGCGCCGCATATTCGCTCTGATCGGTTTTCCCGGAAAGCGCCTGCAGGGGTTCTGTCTCAGCCCCGCGCATCATATACCACCGCCCCTTTCCTGTCCAGACTCCCGCTTCCTGATGATTTTTATCATAGATAATAAATGGTTCCGATGGCAGGCGATCCGTAAAATACGGCATCAGCAATGCCGTCACCCGGTTTTTCGGACCAATCTCAGAAAACAGTACCTGATCGGAATATTCCGCAAACCGCATAAATTCTATCTGCAAATGCGCTTCATTGGCAACCGCGCGGTTGATCTGAAAGACTGTCTGCACCGCCGGTATCTGTAAATTGTCCGTGATACGTCTCCCTGCTGCCCCTGCGCCAAATCCACAGACCAGAAACCGGTAGACCGCCTCTGCCCGATCCTCCCGTTCACTCAGTGCCGTGCGGTAAATCCAGCTGTACGCCAGTTCTGACAGGGATCTGCGCACCGAGCGCACGACTTTCTGCGCCTTGAGCTGATCCACCGCCACCTCCCGGTACTCCGAAAACAGGCTGTAATTATATTCGCCCTGTACTTCCAGCCGCACGTTCTCATGCCCCAAGCGGCTGCTCCAGGCATCATATACTCCTGTGAATATGCCTTCCGGACTGTCTTCACATACAAATACAACCATTTTTCTCTCCTCCGTTCGTTTCATACCTGCGCCATATGAAAATCATCAAACAACGACATCTGGCGGTACAGCCCGCTCTGTGACAGCTGCCACTGCTTCCGCTTTTCTTCACTGACTAGCTGTGCCGCGATCGCATCCTCATGGATCTGCACCGGGTACATCATCCGCCCTGAACAGGTAATGAAGTATACCGCCCGCTTCAACACAACTCCCATCTTTTTCAAATCTTCAAACCGAAGCGCCGTCTGCTTTCTCGCAGCGACAATCCGCATCGCAGACTTTACCCCGATGCCCGGAACCCGCAGAAGCATCTCATACGGTGCCCGGTTTACCTCCACCGGGAACTCTCCCAGGTTCTGCAGCGCCCAGTCGCACTTCGGATCCAGAAACACATTAAAATTAGGGTGTTTTTCACTCAGAAGTTCCGACGCCCGGAAGCCATAGTAGCGCATCAGCCAGTCCGCCTGGTACAGACGGTGTTCTCGCAGAAGCGGCGGTCCGTCCGGAAGATCCGGAAGCAGGCTGTCCTCATTCACCTTGATAAACGCCGAATAAAAGACCCTCTTTAATCCAAAATTCCGATACAGCGCTTCCGCGACTGCAACCATCTGATAATCACTCTCCGGAGTCGCCCCGACAATGAGCTGCGTGCTCTGACCGCCGGGGACGAAATAATTCTTGCTGTTTGAGATATTTCCCAGTCCGAAACTGCCATAGATCGAGCGTCCCGGGATGACACGGGGGGTCTCCGGTGTATGTGTCCTTCCAACCCTTTCATCCGTTCCCCCCGGCTCTTTCGACCTCATAAATCCTTTTACCTTGTCTCCATTCCGCCCCCAATCCATCTTTGTCTTTGTCTGATTCAGACTCAGAATTCCCTTGTCAGCCTGCAGACATTCCTTTTCCCCTTTTCCTATCGCTTTACCACCAATTCCATATCTCCCGTCTCCCGGAATCTGAATTTCTCCGCGCTCTTTCTGCGGAAGCCATGCCCCTCTGCTCTCCAGACGCCCTTCCTGCTCCAGCTGTCTCGCAATCCCAGTCTGGATCTGGCGCATCGGGCGCAGTATCTTGTCCCGCGTCTTTCCCGGTGCCAGGCGCGCCAGACCATCAGCCGTCGGAAGCTCCAGATTCACACTCATCCGGTCCGCCAGAAAGCCCACTCTCTCAATCAGCTCCGGATCTGCCCCCGGAATTGCTTTCACATGGATGTAACCGTTAAATCGATGGACCCGCCGAAGCCGGTACAAGGTCTGATACAGCAGTTCCATCGTGTGATCCGGTGTCTCCAGCACACCGGAACTTAAAAACAATCCTTCTATATAGTTGCGCCGGTAGAATTCCATCGTCAGACGGCAGACCTCCTCTGGCGTAAAGGAGGTACGGACCGTGTCATTGCTCCGACGATTGACACAGTAATGACAGTCATAGATGCACTGGTTCGTAAATAAAATTTTCAGCAGGGAGATACAGCGCCCATCCGAGGCAAAACTGTGACAGATGCCGTCCACCCGGCTGTTTCCAAGAAAGCCTTCCTTTCCCTTTCTACCCACGCCGCTGGATGTGCAGGCGGCGTCATACTTCGCCGCATCCGATAAAATTCTTAACTTTTCTTCGATTGAAAGATTTTCCTGTATCAGCATGAGGTTCTGCCTCCTCCCGTTTCTCGAACATCCGTTCTGTATTTATCATATCACACCCTCTTTTTAAATGCAAGCCGTTTTTCGAACGCACATTCTATCATCCCGCACACTGTATCCGAGTCTTTCCAATTCTACGCAAAGCGTTGTTAAACTTCCTCTTAAAATATAATTTCGATAACACATGACAATATTTCCGATTGTTTTCCTCGCAAGCCGCGTTTATAATAAAGAAAGATTGAAGGTATAAAATGAATTATTCTTATAGGTAGGATGAAGGAGGAGTTTACAATGGCTATTTTAGTTACTGGAGGCGCCGGTTACATCGGCAGTCATACCTGCATCGAACTTTTAAACGCCGGATATGAGGTCGTTGTCATGGACAACCTTTACAATGCCAGTGAGGAAGCGCTGCGCCGCGTGGAGAAAATCACCGGCAAGCATGTAACCTTTTACAAGGCAAATATGCTGGATCGCGAGGCAGTCAATGAGATTTTTGAGAAAGAATCCATCGATTCGGTCATTCATTTTGCAGGCTTAAAGGCAGTCGGAGAATCCGTTGCGAAGCCACTGGAATATTACCACAACAATATCACCGGAACCTTGATTCTCTGCGACGTAATGCGCAATCATGGCGTCAAGAAAATCATTTTCAGTTCCTCCGCTACCGTATACGGAGATCCGGCATTCGTCCCGATCACCGAAGAATGCCCGAAAGGCAAAATCACAAACCCTTACGGTCAGACAAAGGGAATGCTTGAGCAGATTTTAACTGACCTGCACGTGGCAGATCCGGAATGGAATGTCGTTCTGCTCCGCTACTTCAACCCAATCGGTGCACACAAGAGCGGTCTGATCGGCGAGGATCCGAAGGGAATCCCGAACAACCTGGTTCCTTATATCGCACAGGTTGCTGTCGGCAAGCTGAAATGCCTCGGTGTCTTCGGCAATGATTACCCGACTCCGGACGGAACCGGTGTGCGCGATTACATCCACGTAGTTGACCTTGCAGTCGGTCATGTAAAAGCACTCCAAAAATTTAACGATAAGCCAGACGTATATATCTACAACCTCGGCACCGGCAAAGGCTACAGCGTACTCGATGTTGTCAAGGCTTACGAAAAAGCCTGCGGCAAAACAATTCCTTATGAAATCAAGCCACGCCGCGCCGGCGATATCGCAACCTGCTACTCCGATGCTACCAAAGCGAAAAATGAACTCGGCTGGGAAGCTCAGTACGGCATTGAGGAGATGTGCGCTGACTCCTGGAAATGGCAGTCGATGAACCCGAACGGATATCGGGACGCTGAGGACTAAAAGATAACAAAAGCGGCTGACAGATGTCCACCCTAACATCTGCCAGCCGCTTTTTCTGTTCTTTATTTGTGTTCCGCAAATCCCCGCCGCATTTTTTCCAGCGCCCGCTTCTCGATCCGGCTCACATAAGAACGCGAGATTCCAAGTCCGTCGGCAATCTCCCGCTGCGTCTGTTCCTTTCCGCCAAACAGCCCGTACCGGCTGCGTAAGACGATTTTCTCTGTTTCTTTTAAACACGCTTCATAGGCGCGGTAAAGCTGTTCAATTTCCTGCTTTAAAATAATGGTTTCCAGAACTTCTTTTCCTTCTGCCTCCAGCACATCCATCCGGCTGACGGTTTCTCCATCTTTATCTACCCCGATCGGGTCATATAACGAGATATCCTTTGCATATTTTTTACCAGCACGGAAGGTCATCAGAATCTCATTCTCGATACATTTCGCCGCATACGTCGCCAACCGCGATCCCCGCTCCGGATGAAACGTATTGACCGCTTTAATGAGCCCGATGGTGCCGATCGACAGGAGATCTTCCATTTCATAATCTGTACCCTGATATTTTCTGGTCACATGCGCCACCAGCCGTAAATTTCGCTCTATCAGAGTATTGCGTGCCTCATGGTCTCCCTCTTTCATGCGTTCCAGACAGGACCGTTCCTCTCCAGGTGTCAAAGGCTTTGGAAATGTATGCAAAGAAAAAGCCACCCTGAAGCTTACTTACTGATAGTTTATGCTTCGGTGGCTTTTCCAGTGCACCACTTGCTTTTCCGATTTTAGAAAGGGCGCTAAAAATCATACCATCCAGCCGGTTATAAATCCGCTGCGTGTGAACTACTCGGTAACTAAGTTACCAGAGCATCTGAAATCTGGCGGGATACCGCCTTTTTTCAGGGTGCGTCCATGACACCACTACTGCTTACCTTTCGGCTATACAGCTACTTTTATTATTTCTGGATTCTTTAGTCCGGTTACGGACAGTTCTTTCTGTTTTCCGGATACGGAAAGATGTTTACGCAGGATATTAAATGCTCCTACTGCATCCGCATTATATCTTACTCCATCCGTTATATACATGCCCCGCTCTTTTCTGTTTGATGCTTCTGCATATCTTTTTGATATTTCTGGTGAAAACGGGCTGCACTGGCTGGTATAGCTTTCTTCCTGTTTTGTCAGTGATATTCCATACAGTTTTAGTTTATATTCCAACATGATATAAAGTTTATTATACGGCAGTCCGTGAAACTTCTGGTTTGTCTTGTGCCCTATATCTTTTCCTTTACGGATATTTCGGATATCTCCTATGATTACACAGCTTATCCTTTCTTTTTTACAGTATTCTGCAAGCCATCTGGTCACCTTATGAAGGTAATCCTTTACTGCGTTCTGTTTTTTCCGATAAAGCCTCTTGATGTGTTTCGATGATCGGGGATATTTTATGCCATTTTCCACCTGCTGTGCATACCATATTGATTGAACCCTGCTGATTTCTTTGTGAAAGTATCTTTCCAGCGAAAGATATTTTCTTCCCAGAATAAAACTCCTTCCATTTCCGGAATCATAACAGGTCATCAGATTATGAATTCCAAGATCCATTGATAAATAATGGCCATTCAGGGAAAGCGGTTCCGGCTCTTTGACCTCATAGATAACGATAAGGTCACATTTTCCATCTTCCGGTGGATAGATCCGCAGCTGTTTTATGTGATCCATGTTCCTGAAAATCTTATTTTCAAGATATAGAAATTTTTCATGAATCCCGTAAGTTTCTTCCATGTAGCTTTTCAGATCCTTTGACAGAGACAGCCGTAATTGGCCGGAACCCTTCTCGTGCCGGATTCCCATCTGCATGTAAGTGATCGGTATATTGTCCTGTTTAAATCGCGGAGGATTTGGCGCTTTGATCCCGCCGGTCTTTTTAAGGGCATAAAATGATTTCCAGGCTTTATCCAGCTGCTTGCAGGTCTCCTGCGCCGTCTGGGACGGAAGCTGTCTATACCACAACTCTCCTTTATGCGCTTTCTTCTGATAATACCAGTCAGGATACTTCTCCAACCCCAATTCTTTATATCGACGGCGTTCATAGTTGCAGACATTCCAGAGTTTGGAAGCAACATAACACATATGCCCTATAATATTAGAATATTCCGGCCGGATATTGACCGATGTTCTGTGCGACAGCAGCATTCCCCTTCCCCCCTTCAGACAGCCATGCATATGAATATTTACAATTCACATTGAATTAATACGACTTGCTCTGATGTTCAATATAACGGCGAATATTTTCCTCAGATACGGATCCGATCGTTTCCACATAATAGGAATGGTTCCACAGTTCTCCCTTCCACAACTGGTTTCTTATTTCCGGAAAACGTTCGAATAATTTCCTGCCTGTGATCCCCTTCAGATACTTGATAATGGCTGTTATTGACAGTTTTGGTGGAGCTGATACAAAACAGTGAACATGATCTCCTTCACCACATTCAAATAAATGAACGGTAAAACCTTTATCGTCAGCTATCTGCTGCACGAGTTCCTGCAGGTATTTCTCAACTTCTGGGGTTAATATCTTCCGTCTGTATTTCACCGACCAAACCATATGGTAGTTAATATTACACACGCAAGTTCTATAATGTATCAG